>JAHIRM010000013.1 GCA_018818595.1 Bacillota bacterium | reverse complement strand
TCAAATCACTGAATTTACCAACAGAATCAATGAAAATCCCGAGTGGGATTTTGCTGGTATGTTCTGTGATGAAGGTATCTCAGGAACGAGTATGAAAAAAAGAGTGGGCATGTTAAGCATGCTTGAAGCAGCAAGAGATCAGCACATCGATTTAATCATCACCAAATCCATCTCACGCTTTGCAAGAAATACAGTAGACATCTTAACCGTCATCAAAGAAATGCGAACCATCAATGTAGAAATCTATTTTGAGAAAGAAAACATGAGTAGCCTGGATCCTAAAATCGATTTCATCTTAACCATTATGTCTTCAATCGCTCAAGAAGAGTCCAGAAACATCAGCGAAAACACCAAATGGGGAATCAGAAAACGGTTTGCCCAAGGAGAGTTGCTCATGGGAACAAGACATTTCCTAGGCTATGATAAGAATGAATTCGGAGAACTCGTGATTGACGAGGAACAAGCAAAAACCGTCAGATATATCTTTCAACAGTATTTAAATGGCATGGGCATCACAACACTTGCGAAGCATCTGATTGAACATGAGTTTAGTAATGGCCGAGGTGTCGTGACCTGGTATTCAGATACAGTAAAGGATATTTTGAAAAACGAAAAATATGTAGGTGATCTTCTTCTTCAAAAAACAGTAACCATAGATTATTTATCGCATGTATCTGTTAAGAATGATGGACACGCAACCAAATACTATATCAAAGACAGTCATGAAGCGATTATCGACAGGGAAACCTTTGATATTGTCCAGACCATGATTCATGCGAGAGATATCATCTTATCCAATGACAATAAAGAACGCTTCAAACACTTGGCACAAAAACCGATTAAGGGATTAGTCTATTGTAGTAAATGCAAACGCATGTATAATTCTAAAATGCACAATTCAGGAACCATCTTCAAAAAGAGCATGCTTAAATGTCATACCTCAAGAAACAATCCAGATAACTGTGATAATCATTCGATTCACGAACCTCTTCTAGAAAGAGCGACCTTATACGTCATTAAACAACTTACAGAAACCAAAGAGATGCAAGCATCCGTTCTAGCCTATATGGAAAAATCACTTGAAACAATCAATTCTCATGAACCATTAAAGCTATTAAGAGAAAAAAACATAGATATAGCTAATGAATTAAAAAGACATGTCAGAAGCAAAATCCGCTCTGGCATGTCTGATGAAAAATATGATGAAATCTATAGTCAACTAGAACAAGATTTAAATCAATGTGAAACAGATATCGAAAACTTAAAAAATGATGTGAATAGAGAGCTTTTGATGCGCAGACGGTTCTATGCATTAAAGAACTTTATTGATTCAAACTATGAAGACTTACACATCATCAAAAGTTTCTTCGGAATGCTTCTTGTTATGGGTAAGAACTATGTTCGCTATGTCATCGATGATACATTTTCGATCATTGATGATTTGCATCAACAAATGGATTCCATCAAAAAATATAAACCCATTGTTAAGGGTGTTTATATCGACACCTTATCAAAACAAAATTTCTATTACGAGGTAGTAAAACATGAAAAACGTTAAAGTCATCGAATCTTCAAAAGCAAGAGAACAAAAATATAAAATTAAACGCGTCGCTGCATATGCACGTGTATCAACCAAAAACGAGCTTCAAGAGTCCTCACTTGACTTACAGGTCAAGCATTATGCAAAAGAGATTATCTTTAATCCTGATTATATCTTCGCAGGCATTTACTATGACCACGGGAAAAGTGGGACATCGATGATCAAACGAGATGGTTTGCAGGCTCTCCTTAAAAAAATCCATGCAGGACAAGTAGATTTGGTCTTAGTCAAGTCTTTATCTAGGTTCGCTAGAAATACCCTTGATGCTTTAAAAGTCCTCCAGGAAACGAGAAAACTAGGAGTTGAGTTCTTCTTTGAAAAAGAAAACATCTCTTCTCTTGATACAAGTATAGATATGATTCTTACAATGATTGCAGGAATGGCTGAAGCAGAGTCTCAACAAATGTCATCAAACATCAGATGGGGCAGTCAAAGTAGAGCAAAAAACGGACAAGTCAAAGCATTTAAAACGTTTGGCTATGTTTTGGATAAGAACAAGAAATATGCAATCAATGAATTAGAAGCTGAAGCTGTAAGAACACTATATCAAATGAAGCTAGATGGGAAATCCAATAAAGAAATGCTAGATTATTTAAATTCCAACAATTTTACAACAAGCGTTGGAAAACCATTTTACACCGGAAGTCAAATAACGAATATTTTACGAGATGAAAAATACATTGGTAAAATCACATACGGAAAAAGTTATGTCAAAACTGAGGGATTTGAAAAGCAATCCGTCATCAATGAAGGTGAGCGTCCAAAATACATCATCAGTAATCATCATGAACCGATTATAGATGACGTTACCTTTAATAAGGTGCAGGAGATCATCGAAACTGCGAAAAGAATAAACGATAAACCTGCTGAATCAAATCATAGTGAATACAAACGTTTTGTCTATTCCTTTATCCATAAAGCTTATTTGTATCGAAAAAAGAAATACATCAATGATCCGAAATATGATCTACTAGAAAACGACTATTTCCGTAATCCCCACTTCCCCCGTTTTTATGTTAGACACGTATCCAAAGTGCTACTCAAGTCACTCAATGCCTTAGGCTCGAAATTTAGCGCTTTGGAAGGGGGATTTGACAAGCAAGTGAATGAACTTTTAAGTAAACAATATATTGAACAAAGATTAGAAAAGCAAGAGGAACTTTTAAATGATTACATGAGACAATATTATCAGTTAGAACGAAAAAGTCAAAAGGATTCAAAGGATCGTGCACTTCTATTTGAACTAGAGGATATCATTATTCAGGAGAGTATGAAATATACTTCTATAGAAGATGAGTATATGAATATTCAAGATGGTTTGGATTCATTAGAATCCATTAAGAAAGCTATCAAGCAACAATCATATCCGATAAAGGAACTCGATTCTAAAAAGGTAACTCAGATATTTGAAAAGTTTGTGATTGTAGATAAAGAGAATTATGTATCCTTAATCAATATTTCGGGAAAAGAACTTAACTTTGAAACAATGAAAAATGCAGTGACTCGAGAGCCACTGCATGAAGGATCTTATAAAACGAATGGTAAAAGCAATCTAACAATTACATGGAAGATTATCCTTGTTTGATCTCCCATGCGGTATAAACCGAACGGTAGCTGCAATCCCAAGTATCTAGGATGACTCCATCGATGCAAGCAACTACATCCCTGACATCTTTAAGATGTAGGTTCCCCTAGGGTGTAACACAGTAAAGTCGGTACCTTTGATTCGAGGTTCACCTTTAACTGGTTTAAAGATCAATCTTGGATAACCTTTGAAATAATCATATAAGAACTTGGTATCCTTATAGCTTGAGTACCCAAGTTCTTTTTTCTTGCGGTTTAATTCTTTACGACAGTCTAAATAATTGTTGTTGGTTGCTGTAGCAATTGCACGAACAACACAATCATTTGTCTTAATTCCTTTTGGATGCGAATTGTACTCTTTGAACATAATATATAGTCTCCTTTTTTTGGTTACTATATATATTGCTCAAATATTATCAAATAGCAAGGAATAGATGAATATAGTTTCTCTAATACTATAATTTAGACAAAAACTTTAATTAAGTGCTACTATTTCATCCAAGAAAAAAAAGATTCCGTTAGAAATAAAATATTCTTGAATTTTTCGATAAGTGTCATATACTACTCCATCATTTGACACTTGTTTGACATGGATATTATATTTTTCAACCAAATATGTCATATATTCATTTAAATCATAAATTATCTCTTTATCATCAATATCTTTTATAAAATCATCGAAATGATGAGATCCCTCAATTATTTCAGGCTCTGAAAATTTAATGACTTGATGTGGTTTTGATGTATACCCAATACGATGGTCGGAATCCAGTTTATATTTTCCTATTCTTTTCACATTCAAAAATAGGGAACAACTACAAATTTTATTATTCAAGAAAAAATTGTCAAAATCTGTATCTGTATGAAACATTGGAGATACATAGTAAACTCTATTTCTCTTGTCTAACGTCAAGTTAAATAAGGTATTGTGCTGTGATGAGTTAAAGTTATTTTTTTTGTTTCTCAAATCATATCTATAGTAACTAGAGTTAAAACTATTGTATTCGGTTGCTGTACTTAATTTCATGAATTCTGGAACTTTAAATTGAAAATAGAATGGCCTGTATGCTGTTATTTTAAGATCATAGCCAACTTTAGCTTCTTGACGAAGATTTGGCATTTTGAATAAAGACCCATCCTTAAAATTAAACATCGATCCATTTAAAAGCTCGTATAATACGGCATATCCATACTGAAATTCGCTAAAATCTGTGTTTATCATTCTCTTCTCCCTTTAAATTGTTATTGTTTCGTATGGCAAATTATTGACGAAATAAAACAATTCACTCATTTCAATTTCTGAACAATCAATTCTTCTAAGTCCGTAATTTTGATTAGGATGATTGTAAGTATTAATTATTGGAATATACATTTCCAAATTATCTAAAATATTCTCTGGAACATGTTTTTTTGCCAACTCTAGCAAGTCTCTTGTTGTCATAAAATCTGACAATCCGGAAATGCTATTTTTATCAATAATATCAAGCAAAAATTTATCGATTTTCAATCGGGTATTATACATGTTGCTTGTATCAGAACTTAAAATTTCTTTAAAGTCAATATTTTCTAAATTCACATTAGATAAATCAAATGTAATTGAATTATTTGTAATTTGCTTGAACTTTTTTTCTAAATATTTAAAATATTCTTCACTAATTTTATTAGTTCTAAAATGAATTAATTTACTTGCTTCTGAAAAAAAATTGCCATATTCTGTTTTTCTAAAATATTTTCCATTAACAAATCGGTTTACCATAAGATTATATTCTAAAACGTTTCTGGAACGTATAACAAATTCAAGTAAAATTTCCTGCGTAATACTATTTGAATTGTCTTTGATGAAAGATAAATCGAATTTCAAATCACTCTCTATAATTTCTCTAGCATCTATTTCTTCTAATTTACCATCAATTAAATTAAAATGTTTCATTTTTGGTATATAAGCGAGTGTATTTGAAAAACTCTTTTCATGAGAAAAAATAATTACTTCCTTTGAAATTGATTTTGCCATTATATTTCTTAAATCACTAACCATCGTAAATCTTCTTTGCGCATCGTAACTAGAAATTGGATCATCAATAATAATCATATTTTTGCCGTTAGTAAGTTTGTTTTCTAGATCTACCATGAAGAAAATCCAAGCTAAAATTGATTTTTCCCCTTCACTTAAAACATTTTTAATTGTATCTTTATTTAAACTCTTGTGTTTTTTTGGAAAGCCAATTGGTATTAGTTCCAATTCAAGATGAGCTTGATTAATTCTTGTGGTACTCTTTTGCTTATACTCTTTGAACTCAATAGTATACTTAAGTCCATAATCCTTAAGTTTCTTATTTATTTTCCCTATATGATTAGTTAATGCTACTTCCTGTTTATCTCTAATATCACTCATTTTTTGCTTTATCGATCTATTTAGTTTATAGAAAATGGATGTTTTAGTTTTTATGTCCTTTTTTAAATCATCGTTTTTAATTAAATTTTCCGATCTAGAGATAATATTAATCACTCTATTCGGTTCCATCATTTCAGTCGTTAAATTGAATATGTCTTTGATTTCCAAATTATTTATAACTTCATTTATTTCAGCTAAATATAGTTTAAAATATCTTAATCTTTCCTTTATTGCAGTTTTCTCGCTAATTTTAGTAAAAACGATTTTTTTTGCAATATTTTGTTTTTTCTCATTTAGTAGATCAAGGACTTCACTTTTAAGCATATGTAAATCTATATTTTCAACGAAGATATATTCAGTATTTGGGTCAAAAGTAGCAATATTATTATATATATCATTGATCTTAGCCATTATCATTTCATTTACATCATTTTTTTCTATGGATAAATCTTTGTAAAAACTGATCAAAGATAATTGTAAGTCGGTGTCTATTTCTTGCCCACAATAAGGGCATATATTATCTGCCTTTCTTACTTGTGCTCCTGTTTTTAGCCACTTTATTGAAAAAGTATCGATACTATTAATATTTTTCGATATTCTTTTTCTTACAGCTTCTTCAATTAGAAAGTTTTGATCATAACTTGTATTTAATATCTTGATTGATTCATCTAAATTTTCGTAAAAATAGTCAAGACTATTATAATTGTTAGACATTACATCAAGTTTTGATTTTAGCTGAGTGTTTTCTGATAACATTTCCAAATGTTTATTTAACAAATGATCAATTTTCTGACCAACATTTTCACCAACAAACATACGAAAATATTGTTTTTTATGATCATCAGATATAGACCCATTAATATATATATTGTTTTCAATAAATTCTTCATCAAAACAAAACAACTTTATCTTTTTTGTGAAAGGGCTCTGAAGTTTTGCAGACTCGTAAATAATCGTCTCATTGAATATACTCAATTTAGCTTCACACATCTTTGGCGTGCCACTAAAAGAAGGTTCTAATTTAGAGCCTTCAGTAAAGCCTCCTTTTAATATATTCTTTATTGTAGATTTTCCCGATCCATTTAACCCATAAATAAAAGCATTACTTGACAAATCAATAGGTATAGTCATTTCTTCAATACATCCGACCTTTTTGATTATCTCTACTTTCATAATTCCCTCCCAAATTTAATTTTTTTCAATAACTGAAATCCTTTATTTACATTATAACACTTATTAAATAACAGGAAAAGTAAACTTTGCACTTCGTAATATATATATCATGGTGTAGAAAAAATCTGTTTTTGGACATTTCAGTAAAAACCATAAAAAAATGATAGAAATCGCTTCTATCATTCGTCATTTCATTCAAATTTATGTAATCATTTCATAACGCTTCATAGTGACATACATAGGACCGACAGTCTACTATAACGGGTTAAGGTGTTAAGTATGACGTAAAAGATTATAAAATCATAAACATATCTCAAAACAATATATATATCACAAATTAGTCATAATTATTTCATGATGTCTTTTATTCACTATTGATGTTTGCTATAATGTATTTGATAAAAACTATTCATTCTTGGGAGGAGAAAGGAGGCGTCGGTAATAGCAATATAAACTATTTTTCTTATTTTTTTGCAACGTGTTTTGTACTTGAACACAAATAGTCATTACAATTATTAAAAAAATAAAATAAAAATGGAGGAACAAATGAAAAAAATTATATTAATACTTCTTTTATGCGTATTTTCTTTTGTAGGTATGTCATATGCAAACTTTATCGGTGTATCAACTGCAGAATTAGGGTATGAAGCCGCAGACCTAAACAAAGCCGAAATTGCGGATACCGTTAATAATGTCTTTACTGAAAGCCAAAATCTAGATAATGAAATACCTGATGGAGCACCTTCTGATTTTATCTTTGTTGAAGGCGGCGATGATATTGGTGGTGTACCTGGAAAGTATTACACCTACAATATCGTAGATGGTGGATATTACCGAATTGTAAACGTTAAAACTGGAAAGTACATGGAAGTTAAAAACGCTAGTGTAACTGATGGAACAATCGTTACAACAAATGTTTCTACTACCGGTACTAACCAAATCTTTAAAGTTAAATATTTAGGTCAAGATACTTATGAATTTTATCCTTATTACGTGAATATGAATCTTGATGTAAATTTATCTGATGTTTTACAAATTTCTGCTCAAAGTTACACTTCAGAACAAGCCTTTAAAATAAATCCACTTTCTTCTACTACGTACTCTATCTCTACCAAAGAAAGTGGCTATTTGGATCTTCTAAGTGTAAAATACAGTGTCTTTTACTTGTTTGGATTCCCAATCTATACTGATTTAAAAGATGTCGTGACAAAAGCAGCTTCTTCTTTTATAAGTTCATCAAAAGCATATAGTGAGTGGCGTTTTGAACGATACGAATATTCAGCTGATACTGCATCAAAATACTATATTCAAAGTTATACAACAGGAAAATATTTAACGGTTCCAAATTACAGTACTACAAATTCTACTTACACAAAAATGGAAGCTTTTTCTGGTGGAGAAAATCAACTTTGGAAACAAGTCTACAATAGCCCTTATTTCTATTATTCACCTATGCATCAAACGGAAATGAATCTAGACCACCGATATGCTTATTATTCTTCCACAAGATTGATTAAAGAAGATCCTAGCACAACCTATCAAAAATTCACAAAGGTCTATGCTGGAAACTTTGATGGATCTTCCTATTACTATTTAAAAACATATTCAGGATACTATCTCGTTGAAAATACTGCCTATAATTACATTACCACAACTTCTAATGTGGCGCTAGCCGCTAAATGGAAGTTCACCACGATGCCATTTAATGATCCTGAAACCTCAAAAATTGAATTTATTCAAGATTATGGAAATCCAACTGAGGTAGCTTCAAAAACCGTTTATGGTTCTATGACTGCCTATGAATATTACGACATTTATACGTTCCATCCAACCGTTACACAAATTTATACTTTTACGATGAACCGTACAAACGATAACATTGTCTTTGCTGTATTCAAAAATGGTACAACTACAGCTGAAATTGATGAAACTTGCGTTATTAATGCAATTGGTTTTCAAGTTTGGAATGTAGAACTAACGGCTGGTGAAACCTATTTTGTCTTTGTTTGTAGTGCTAGTTTTACAGAAACGGGATCGTACAATATGAAAGTTGACGATGATTATGTGAATTCAGCAGTAGCACTTCGTTTTGAAAATGGAAACATCATCGTAAACGGTGAAAACGATATTGTGGAAACTATTTGGATGAATAGTTTAATTGTCAGTATCTATAACATTTTAGCAACCATAATAAGCCCATCTGAAAGCATAGCCGATAAAGTTCAAGTCGTGGTTGATATGTTTTCAAGTGTTGCTGCTTTCTTTGACTCCTCGCACATTCTTGATAATAACTCAGACTCAGTTACTTCCTTATTTAATGTATATACCGCAACCACATTAAACTATACTCTTTTCGATCAGGTGAATTATTCTCGTCTAGAACAATTAGAAAATGATCCGGACTATTATGTGAATAACGATCCAAGAAACGACACAAATCTATATTCTGCCCCTTCCTATGATCGAGGAGCAGATGACGAAATAGTTGGCCTTACTAATCACTGCCCTGCCGCTGCAGGACTCACCATTTTAGCTTATTATGATCGTTATTTCCCAGATTTAGTGCCAAATTACGCAACGTACAATTCACCTTTAGGTATCTATTATGCTAACGATGAAAATCAACTCTACGCTGACTTAGAAGACCCAATCTACTTTGAAGACATTCCGTTTTTCATTGATTTTTCGTCAATTGTCGAAATCAATAATTTCTTTACCGACCAAGTAATGGCTGAATTATATGATTACATGCTAATTAACGATTGGTTGGATACGATTATTTATGACGCTTTGGCAATATTTGTTATTTTTGATGGTATACTAAATGGATTTGAAACACTTGATCAAGAATACATTGATAACTTAAATGAACTATGTGTTGCAATTGATGAAGCTGAAATTGGTGGCGGTTTTGCTTTTTGTGTTAATTATGGTTTAAAACAATACATCTTAGATCAAGGATACCAAGTAGAAACTCAAACCATTAATTTAGGGCAAAATCAAGGCAATTACCGTGCTGTATTCGACTTAGTCACAGCTTATATTGAAGAAGATACTCCTCTTATTATTTCGGTTTATAACAATTGGACTTTGGCAACGATTGGCGGTACTTATCTTCCTTCTACTTGGCAAGACGTAACGTTCCATGGAATCGTGCAAGCCCATTCCATGACGATTATTGGAACTAAAATTGTTCAATATGGTGGAGTAGATCATCTTTACTACAAAGTCGCAAATTCTTGGGGCGGCTATGATTATTTAAAAGCAGATGAAGGATGGATTGCTGATATTACCGCTTTTATTATCAGTTAGTTCTATTGCATTAAAAAATATTTATTTCTTTAAAAGGTGCCGCAAGACTTGAATCACTTAAAGTCTTGCGGCTTTTTTTTGTTTGTAATTCTTTTTAAATTATAATGTGGTATAATTTATTTATCTTAAAGCGAGGTGATGTTTTTTGAAATTTCTGAAACGATTAATTCTATTTGTCCTTATTTTAATTGCCTTAATCTTAACAGTTTCTTTTATCTTTATTCGTTCGATTGAAATGAGTATTACAGACGCAGATCTTCCTCAAGATGTGTATGAAGAAAATGGTAATTTACTAGGAATTGCGGAAGGTAAACTTCTGAGTTTGATTTTAGCATCTCCTGAAGATGAATATACCATCATCGAAGAATTTATGAATTATATGATTTTGGATTCCATCCAAACCAATATTAACTCTTCTTATGATCCCCTTGGAGATTTAGATACCGATGAAGCAAATTTTGTTTTCTTTAATGATGTATTTTACATTGATTATGTTTTCGCCACTTTAAACGAAGATGACCAAATCGTTGTTTGTATTAGTTTTGGAACCGATAAATACATTACAATGCATTCTGCACTTTTTCTAAACTTTGATGTCGATATTGATCTAATTGATTTAAGTGTCACCTTAACACTTGAATCGTATTATCTTTCTGATAATAATTTATCTCTTACTATTTTAGACTTTATCTTTAATCAACTCGATAAAACATCTATTGAAGAAAGTATTACTTCAGGGGTTCTCGATTTAGATGACTATACTTATACAGTATCAGTTTTAACTCCTTAAACTTCTTTCATATTAAAAAAGCCTCTTGCTTAGTGAAAAGCATGAGGCTTTTTGATTAAAATTAAAACAATTAACTAACTAAAGTAAGCGTAACCAAAGCGTCTTCTATCGCGAGTAATATTACTTTGCTAGAATATGAGGCTCCAGCTATGGCGTCCACTTGAAGAGATTGACTCAAGATGACCTCATCTACGATGGCTTCTGCTGGTTCTCCTTGTCCATTATCGTGTTTTGTTATGATAATTTGTGTCACTTCATGACTTAAGATGGTGACTTCTACTTCTACAATGATTGGAAAAGAAGAATAAGCTCCAAAATATGTGCCATCCTCAATTAAAGATAAATCAATGACCAAGACTTCTTCTTGTAACAAAGCCTCTAAATTTGAAGTAATTTCTTTTATTTTTATCACCGCAAAAACAGTAATGCTTCCTACGATTACAAGTATGATGATTAAGATCTTTTGCCATTTTTTCAAAAGTGCATCTCCTCTAAAATCTAATTTTTATCGTCTCCAAATAGGAGGACTTCCATCTTCACTAAAATATTCTTCAAGTGCAATGATTTTATCTTGTTCAAACGTGAAAAAAGACGTTCCATGAAGACTTGTCTTTTCTTCGGTTGAAAAGATTCTTTCAACCGTAATGACTTGTTGATTTGATTCAATGATTTTGTTTAGTTCAATCGTCCAAGAACCTGGATACTCTTCATTTATTTCAACATAAGTTAACACATCAAAGATCTCGTTGGTATTTGGCCAAATAATTACAGCTCTTTCGTGAAAATAGGAATAAAGGTTTTCCCAATGTTTCAAATTCATCTCTTGCCAAAAAGATTTAATTCTTTCTATTTTATTCAACTTGTTAACTCCTTTTTTTTATTTTTGTTGGAAACGCCACAAAAAAAGTGACACTATGGTTTTATAAGGGTTCCATTTTTGACTAATTTTTTCGATTTCTTCTAATGTTAATTCTTGCCTATAGAGTTTTTTAACACCATTTCTTAACCCTAAATCCAAACTTGAAAAAATGTTTTTTCGTCCAAGTGAAAATATTAAAAACATTTCAGCTGTCCATCTTCCAATTCCTTTGACAAGTACTAACATATCAATAACTTCTTCATCACTTAAAGAATCGATGATATCTAAATTAACCGCTTTTGTATTGACATTGGTTGCCAAAGATTTAATGTATTCAATTTTCCGAAAAGACAGTCCTAATTCTCTTAACTCTTCATTTGATGCTTCTAATATTTTTGTCTTTGTTATATCATTTTGACAAAATGATTTTAACCTGTTATAGATAATTTGAGCGACATTTCCTGATAACTGTTGAAAAAGAATGGTTGAAACAAGTGCCACAAAATACTTATCTTGAAGTTCAATTTCAATTTCGTTTGGTGTTTGGAATAACGCTTCAAGATAAGAATCTTGTTTGATTAATTGTTTTACCATGTCTGAATCGTTTTTATAGAGAATCTTCATTATTTATTTCCTTTGGTTCAATATTAAACCCATATAACCTAAAGACTTTATATCGCTTGCCTCCTAATTTTTCAACCACAAATCGAGATTTCAAGTTGTTTTTTTCAATCGTTGAAGCATCAATAAAGGAAACATTATTATCTTTTAACACTTGGAAATAATCTTGATAGATGGCATTGATAATGCCTTTTCCTTGATATTCAGGAATAACCATTTGAATCATTGCTCTTGTCGATTTGATTTTATTTTTATAATAAAGTAATTTTAAGATGGAAAATAGATTCCATTTCCCTTTTATCTTTATTAAAGCTTCATTAAAGTTGGGAATAACAAGTCCAAATCCTATCGGTCTTCCTTCTTTTGTTCTTGCGATTTTGACGTAATCAAAATCAAGAAAGTTTTTCCAAGTATCTAAGAGTTCATATACTTTTTCAGGTTCTGGGGCTCTCATGTCCCAATCATCTGTAATCGAGTTGTTAATGATTTCAATGATGTCTCTTGCGTCTTTATCTACATTTTTCTTGTTTCCAGAATCGACTACAAATTGATATCTTTTTTTAATTTTTTCGATAACGTCATACCGTTTGTAAGGCACGTCATCTAGGGTTAATTTATATCCATATAAATCCTCATGTGCTAAAAAGCCTGTGGATTCAAACATTTCTTGATAATAAGGTTTGTTATAGACACACATAATAACGGGAGCGTCTTCAAATCCTTCAATTAAGATTCCTCTTGCATCATCTGGATCTAAAGGATTCGTATTTCCATAGAAGAAATCAATGTTTCTTTGACGATACCAAGAAACGGTTGCCTTCATTAAGGCATTAAAAATATCTATGTTATCAATGGTTTCAAAGAAGTTAAATGCTCCTTGTCTTTTCTCTTTAATTGTTCCTGGTCTTGCATTAAAAATAGTAAGCCAAATTCTACCCACAATTCGATTGTTTAAGTATACATTAAAAGCAGTTACTTCTTCTTTGTATTTTCCTTTTAATAATTGATTGGTTAATAAGGTTTTAAATTCAGAACGAATCGGAAGTACAAATAATGGATCGTCTTCATATAAAAACTCATGAAGACGAATAAAGTTTTCAATCTCTAAAAGGCTATTTACTTCTCTTGTTTCAATCACGTATTCGGTATCTTCGGTATTAATGGCATCAATTTGTTTTTTTAAAGCATGTCGATTCACTTTATACTTCCATATCGAAATAACTCCTAAAATACCAAATGTTGCTGGAAATAAACTAAATAAAATAGTGATTCCTAAAACAGAACCAGTCGATTGCAAAACAATTTGTCCGGTTAATATTGTACTTTGACTTTCAAAAGTAAATACTTTGGCAGGTTCTAGATACCCCGTAATGTTTAAAATCATTCCGGTGAGAAGCATTCCTATTCCCCAACCCATTTTTTGAACAAAAGTTACAATTCCAAAATAAGCTCCTTCTTTTTTTTCTTTTGCCGTATTTGAAAAATTTACGGCATCTGGAACCATTGAAAATGGTAACATCTGAATTCCAGAAAATCCAAAGCTTAACAGTAAAATACTTATATATACCCATGGCGCACTTTCAAATAACGTTTTTACAACTACTCCATAATCTTGATTCATATCAGGAATATAATAGACTTCTAAATCTTGGTATCCTTCAAGCAACATTTCTTCAGTTGCTTGAGTTGGAATAATTCCTGCATCGGTATAATTAAATTGTGGAGCAAAGTATAACGAAAATAAAGCAATAGCGATAATCGAAACTGAAATGATGTAGGCAACTCTTTTGGAAGTTTTTTGAGCAACAAGCATCCAAAGTGGCATAAACAAAACCGCTAAAACCATAACTCCTCCTGCAATCGGTAAAAAGAGTCCGGGAAGCAGTAATTTATAATTAATAAAGTAAACTAGATTTCCTTGAATGAAATTCATGGTAATAATGGAAAACATATACATTATACATACTTGTCTAAACGGAGCGGATTTCCATGATTGTAAAAAGTATTTTTTAAACTCAAATCCATGCCTTGTATAATCGACTCCTCTTTTTCTTTCCCTTAACGAAAAAGCCGAAGAATACCCAAAGAATAATATTAAAACAGCAAAGATGATTCCCATATACAAATAGCCTTGTGAATTGTTTTGACTGGCATTACCAAGTCCTAAAAACTCAGGAATGATGATGGATAAAAGGGTAGCTAAAACCGATCCAATCATCCGATACGTCATCATTTTGGTGCGATCATCATAATCGTCAGTAATTTCATTGATGATGGCTTGAAAAGGAGTTGAGACAAGCGTTAAAAAGGTAGTAAATAATAAATAAAGAGATAATGTAATTAAAATCTTTATCGTTTCGCTTCCATCTCGAAAAAGGGATGGAACCGAAAACATCATTAAGAAAGTAATCGCCATCGGTAAAAAGAACAAAAACATATACTTTCTTCTTCTTCCGATTTTACTTCTAGTATTGTCATTGATATAACCAATAATGGGATCAGTAATCGCATCCCATAAAATGCCAATAAAAATAATGGCTCCAGCCCAAAATGCACTGATTCCAATTGTATTTGTTAGATAAATCATTAAGAAGAATCCAATTAACGTAGCTGAAAACGAAAATGGAAATTCCCCCATAGAATACATTATTTTTGTGAAAATCGTGACTTTTTTATGTGTTGATTTTGTTTGCATAAGGCACCAACCATTTCTATATTGTAAATACTTTTAAGTTCAAACTAAAAACCATTATAACACTTATTGAAAAAGGGATAAAGATTTGTTTTAAAAAAAGTTCTGTTTCGTTAAAAAAAATGAAATTTTAGGCTGAAATCTTCTAAATTTCTTTGTAAATAATTTTTACTTCTTCAGATGAATTTTATTTCTTATATTCTTAAATATATATTAAGATAGTACATTGACAACCAATAACTTGCATTCTATAATGATGCTATAATAATTAATATAAACGGAGATGATTTATATGATTAATGATCCACAAATTAAGAAAGATGTTTGGGATGCAAGAGTCAAGATTGTAATAGGTAGATTTATCATCACGACGTTTCAAGTATTCATGGTATACGCCATTCTTATCCTAGTAATTGATCATTTCGTTATGGGCGATTCAGGAGATGCCTTCATCGCTCCAATGATCACAAGATATGGTATACCTTTAGCTGTTATCGTTTTAGTGGTGGGTTATTTTGTTTCTTATGTCCCTAAAAAAAAGCAAATTGATTTATTTACAACTCACTTACTAAATCACAAACAAAATTTTGATGCTTTACCAAAAACATCTGAAGTCATACGAACGGTTTGTTTTGTAGGAGATTTTGATCTTAAAGTGTATGCTAATTTTAATTACTATCACTGGCAAGATTCAGAGAATTTATACTTCTTTCCAGTAAAACCTACCATTGAACTACTAGATGACTACATCAGTCAAAATATCTCATACTCTGTATCTATTTTACCTATTTCTTCAATTCTATCTTTTAATCCAAGTGAAAAAATAACAAAAACAGAAAAAGGATATGATCAAAAGAAAAAACTAATTTCTATCATTAATACCTATGATACAATGAAGCTTTCCTATCAAAATCAAAAAATAGTTACCCTTCAATTTGATAGTATTATGCTTCAAGCTCTTGATAAAGTAGCTTCAAGCAAAAAGTTGACAGAAAAAAAGACTCCTCTTGAAAAAACAGTACCGACTTCTGTTCCTTTACAAGAAGATTTTATGGTTAAAATCGAAAAGCTTAAAAAAATGTTAGATGCAAACTTAATTACTGAAGCTGAGTTTCAAGAACAAAAAAAGAAAATATTGGATAAAATCTAACTCAATCAATGTAAGAGGATGGTCCTAAATAGACCATCCTCTTTTTATTTGAAATGAACGGATTAATTTATAAATTCCGAATACTCTAATGTGTATCCATTTAAAATAATATTAGAATCCTCTGAAATGTGTCCAGGAATGATAAAATAAAAGTATCCATATTCTTCATTATACGTATAATCAACCGCTTCAGAATCAATCGTTAAGGTATCAAGTTCTGTGTCCAAATCTAATAACAAAAAAACAAATGAAGTATCATTATCTAACTGAATGGTTTCAATTCCTATACCCATTTGAAGTAATTCATCGCTGTATTGAAACCAAGGATACTCTACTGACTTGTTTGAAAGACAATAGATAAATGCAAGTTTTGAATAAACAGATAGAGAATAGGAATAGCTATCGCTTCGATAATCAACGACGATGCCGTCTTTCTCAAGAAGGATTGCTTCGCAAATTTCGACATCATTTCGATAGAAAAAATTGTCCATCCAGTAGGAAGTAATGGGTGAAAAAGAGACTTTGAATCCGATGCTTAAAGCAAATAACATGATGATAGTAATCAAGATTTTTTTAAAGAGTTTCCATTTCCTTCTCAAAACCCAAATTAAAAACAAAGCTAACAGGTAAATCGCTAGAATCAACCATTGAACCGAAGTCATGTTCTTTCCTCCAAGCGCATATTTCTTGAATAAATTATATCATATACAATATGTTTGCACAATTAATTATTCATAAATATAAAAAAAAAGTGCCGAAGCACTTTTTTAGATATATAGCATTATTATTCAATCATTCCATGTTGTTTTAAAGTGTCTGTAAATTGTTGTAAAAGTTCTATTTCATTTTCTCCAATCACTTCAATATCAAATGAAGCATTGTAAGGAATTCCTAAACTCATGACAATCATAATCGATTTTAAAGTTAGATTCTTTCCATTATAAATGATATTGACTTCTCCTAGATATTTTGAGGCAATCCTTGATAAAATGGATGCAGGTCTCGCATGAAGTCCTGCTTTATCAATGATAGTATACGATTTTTTGGTCATTTTACCTTTCCTCCTTTGAGTAAATCAACTCCTGTAACACCGTAAGTATCTAATACATCTTTTGTAAATTTTTGGATACTTAATGTCGTTGTTTGAGTTTCGATTAATGGTAAAAATAAGTCAGGTGGAATCGTTACTGCAAGACAACCATGTAAAATGGATTCATTAATTTGGGTAACACTTTTATAAGAAGCTCCTAAAATGATCGTGTCAAGATGACTATCTCGGAGCACTTTAGCTAGTTCTTCTACAACGATCACTCCGTCTTTTCCGGTATTAGAAATACGGTTAACGTAAATCGCAAGATATTTTGCTCCTGCAAGAGAAGCCATGACACCTTGATTTAAAGAAGTAATGGCAGTCGCTGTCACTTGATGTCCAAGTGAAGATAAATAGCGAATGGCTTTTAGTCCATCCTTGGAAACTGGAATCTTAAAAAATAAATTTCCTTTAATATGCTCTTTTAACATAAGAGCTTCCATAATCATACCATCATAATGTTCTGATGTCAGTTGAACATGAAAATCTTTTCCCATAAGTATAACATCTAATTCTTGTAACAAGGACAAATAACCTTTCTTTTCTTTTGCAATAATCGATGGGTTTGTCGTAATTCCTGCGATAGGATAATATTCTAAACATTCTTTGATTAAAGCGGGGTTAGCTGAATCTAAGTAATATTTCATTATAAATTCTCCTTCACTTTCCTTACAATATCAATCGCTCTTAATTCGTATTCTTCTTGTAAAAATTCTTGAGGTCCTACTTGACCAAATCGATCTTTTACACCAAGACGAATGACTTTCGTAGGAAAGTCTTCGCTTAACGCTTCTAAAACGGCAGATCCAAGTCCACCAATGATATTGTGATTGTCACAAGTCACAATGAATTTTGTTTTTTTAGCATACTCTAAAAGCAAGCTTTTGTCAAGAGGCTTAATGGTGAACATATCTAAAACACTAACAGAGATTCCTTCTTTTTTTAATAAATCATGAGCAAGTAACGCTTCTTTTAACATAATACCAGTCGCTACGATTGTGGCGTCTTTTCCTTCTCTTAACACTATTCCTTTACCAATGACAAAAGTAGAACCTTCTTCATAAATTTGCATCATTTGTTTTCGGATAATTCTTAGATAAAAGAGTCCTTTTAAATATTGAGTTTGAGTTAAAATATCTTCAAACATCACATGATCACTTATCTCCAAGACAAAAGCATTTGGAATAAGTCTCATCAGGCCCAAATCTTCAAAAGGCATATGAGTTCCACCATTATGGCTTGCGGTAATTCCAGCGTCACTGCCAATAATTTTCACATCAAGTCCTGCATATCCTATAGCTAGAAACACTTGATCAAAGCAACGTCTTGTCGCAAAAGGACCAAACGTATGAACATAAGGTGTTAGGCCTCTTAAACTAAGCCCTGACGCAACTCCCATCATGTTTTGTTCCATAATACCCACATTGACAAAACGTTCAGGAAAGGCCTTCATGAAGCCGTTTGTTTTAATAGCTCCCATAAGGTCTGCTTCTACTAAAACGATGTTTGGATTCGTTTTAGCAAGCAAGGTCATTGTATTGTTATATGCTGCTCTCATTTCAAGAGGAGCATCTTTAAATTCTTGTTTTATTTTATAAGTCATTTGATAGAAGCCTCCAATTCTTTGATGGAATTGTCAATCATTTTATTCTCAATTTCAGTAAATCGGACATGATGACTTCCAATGGTGTTTTCTAATTCTTTTACACCTTTGCCTTTGATGGTTTCTAAAATAATGCAAGTAGGTCTTCCACTATTTGTCTTTGCTTTTTTGATTTCATCTAAAATTGCTTGTTCATTATGTCCATCACAACGACAAGCATAAAAACCAAAATCTTCAAATTTCTTTCTTAAGTCAAATGGATTACAGATATCTTCTGTGAATCCATCGAGTTGTAATTTGTTTTCATCCACAAATACAACTAAATTATCCAGTAAATGATGACTTGCAAATTGCATCGCTTCGTAGCACTGACCTTCGTTTAATTCTCCATCTCCTACTATCACATAGACTTTGTTTTGTTTGTGTTGTATTTTTAAAGCTTTCGCAATTCCTACCGCACTTGAAAATCCTTGTCCAAGAGAGCCGGTTGTCATATCGACACCTTTTGTTTTCAAGCGATCTGTATGACTTGGTAGTGAGGTATGTGGTTCGTTTAAAGTTAATAAATCTTCTATCTTGAAATATCCCTTAAGTGCAAGGGTTGCGTATAACGCAGGACCTGCATGTCCTTTGGACAAAACAAAATAATCTCTTTCTTCCCATAAAGGATTTAGAGGATCAATCTTTAGCACTTTATCATATAACACACTTAACACTTCTACGATAGATAGACTTCCACCAATATGGCCAAATCCTCTATGTTTTAACATTTTTAATAATTCGATTCTGATCTTTTTACTGAATTGTTCCATTTATCTCACTCCTTATCAATATGAAAGGGGAATTCTCATTCCCCTTTACATTTCCTTTAAAACTTATGCTTGTTTTTTCTTCGGTAGAAAATTCAAAACAAATGGTAGAGCAAATAATACGATTACAAGAGCAGATATAGCATATACTCCGTATTGTGCAAAGAAGCCTAAAACGATTCCAGTACCGATAAAGTCAGCATCTGAGAAAGTAGTGTTTGCAAATCCTAAGTTTCCAAGTACAGGCATTAATAGTAATGGTAAGAATGTGATAACTAATCCATTGATAAATGAGCCGACAACTGCGCCTCTTCTACCACCGGTGGCATTACCGAATACACCAGCTGTAGCACCAACGAAGAAATGAGGAATAACTCCAGGAAGTATAACAATTCCACCAACTGCGATAAGTATTAACATACCAACGATACCACCTAAGAAGGATACTAAGAATCCTATGATAACAGCGTTTGGAGCGTATGGGAATACGATTGGGCAGTCAAGTGCGGGTTTTGCATTTGGAACGATTTTTTCAGAAATTCCTTTGAATGCAGGAACGATTTCAGCAATAACCATGCGAACTCCAGCTAAGATAATGTAAACTCCTCCAGCGAAAGTAATGGATTGAATGATTGCGAATACGATGTAGTTTTGAGTTACGCCTAATGTGTTAAGAACAAAATCTGGTCCAGCCACTAAAGTAACGATTAAGAACATGATAAGCATAGTCAAAGCAATTGCAACACTTGAATCTCTTAAGAAAGATAAGCCTTTTGGAAATTTCATTTCTTCTGTAGATTTTGAACCTTTTCCAACAAGTTTACCAACTTCTCCACTTAACCAATAAGTGATTGAAGAGAAATGTCCAAATCCAATTTCATCGTTTCCAGTAATTTTCTTCATAGTAGGATGAGCGATTGCTGGGAATACAGCCATGGTTAAACCAAGAGCCATTCCACCGATTAGATAAAGCAACCATCCGTCAAGTCCGCCAACTTTTAATACAACGGCGATTAAACAAGCCATGTATAAAGTATGATGTCCAGTTAAGAAGATGAATTTTAATTTGGTAAAGCGAGCAATCAAAATGTTTGCTGCCATTCCGATAACCATAATCGCTGCAGTTGCAGTAGCATAATCTACTAAAGCTAAGCTAACAATGGCTTCGTTGTTTGGAACAACACCTTGAACGCTAAATGCTTCTTGGAAAAGTACGCCAAAATAGTCAAGTGTTCCAACTAAAACTCCGGCACCAGCACCAAGAATTATGAACCCTAAAATTGATTTTAAAGTTCCGCGAATGACTTCACTCACGTTTTTCTTTTGTGCAACTAACCCCACAAAAACTATTATTCCTAGTAATATACTGGGGGTGGAAAGTAAATCGGTAATAAACTTCATATTTCTTCCTCCATTTTTTTATTTTATGTTTAAAGAATTCCCTTGGAAGAAAAGTAAGTTGTTAACTTTTCTTTCAACTCTTTCTTATCCATAATGTTGTTAAGTGGTATTACATCCGCAAATCTTTTACAGTTGTCTTGTAAGTCTTGTCCACAAACAATTACATCTGCAAGTCCAGGCCATGCTGAGCCTAAATCCATATGTTCAACGTCGATTTCAGTTACTAAATGCATTTCTTTAATTGCAGATTTTACATTCATAGCAACCAGTAAACTACTTCCAAGTCCCGATCCACAAATACATGCGATTTTTTTCATTTTAGATCTCCTTTTCTGAATATTCCTTAATCAATTTTAAAACTTGTTCCACATTCTCTGAGGCAAATAATTCATCAATGGAATCCATTAATAATGATGATAGTTGTTGTAAAGCTAATAAATGTTTTTCTCCATCCGGAGCGGCTAGTGTAATAATAATTTTTGAATTACGATCAGACGTTTCTGAAAAATTAACTGCTTCTTTTAAGATTAAGATAGACATGGAAAGGTTTTTAACTCCATTTTCTGGTCTTGCATGTGAAATTGCAATGTTTGGAGCAATCACGATATAAGGGCCAAGTTCATGAACGTTACTGATGACTTTGTCAATATATCTTTTTTCAATATCTCCTGCATCAAGTAGGGGTTTCGCACTTACCCAAAGTGCTTCTTGCCAACTAGATACTTTGTCTTTAAAAATAATTCTATCTTCACGAATGAGTTCTTTTAACATAATATTTTTTTTCCTTCCATGTTCTTCTTTTACCACATTAATCTTACTAATGCGGTAAAGGATTTTTCGTCTCACTTCTTCAATTTTGTCTTTTGGAAGATATTCTTTAATGTCATCGATGATCATCTTTGACATTTCGTTTTCTCCATAGTTTGGATTAAAAGCACCAAATAAGGAAATTATTTGAGCTTTATCGACTTCATTTAATACAGAGTTTACTTGTAAGGATTTGTGAATGAGTGCTGGATTCTTTATGGGAACAGTAGAAATAATATAATCTACTTCATCTTGGTATCGTTCAATTTCATCTAGCCTTACAACGTCAATGATTTCAATGTTTCCTAAAAGGTATTCCAATTCTTTTTTCAATAGTTTACTCGTTGCGATTCCATTTAAACAAACAAGTAATACTTTATATTTTGGTAAATCTCGTTTTTCCCGGTTAAGATGACCTCCAAAATGCATGGCAATGTATGCAACATCGTCATCTCCTATAGGGTATCCCAGTTTTGATTCCAATTTATTACATATTTGATTGGTCACATAAGTAATTTGAGGGTAATTTTCGAAGATGGAATCTTTAACTTCGTTTTCAAATATGATTCCATATTTCAAACGAAACATAGCTTGTCGCATATGCAAATACAAATTTTTAAATAATTCATCTTGGTTATCAAAGTAAATAAGTGTCAGTTTTGAAAATTCTTCAATCATGAAGTCTACAATTTCATTAATATAATCGTCTTCAAAATTTTCTAGTTCGGTAGGTGTTTGAACTCGAAGGCCCAAAAGATGAAGAGTAACATATAAGATTTCATCGTCATCGATAAAATCTTTAAACACCTGAACAACGGCTTTATATTCTTTTGAATCTTTTAACATCATTTCATCGATATCGGTAAATGTCACTTTTTCGATTTGATTTCGTTTTACGATTGAAATGAGCATGGATAAATAGACAAGCGTATCATTTACATACTGAATGTTTAAGATGTTTTCTAAATCGGTAAATTTATCATAAACAAATTTGACGTCTTTTTCAGAAAACAAATTATATGACTTAATTTTTAAAAGGTATTCATATTTTGAGATAATGTTTAAGATGACACTTCTTTTTCTTAAGGCACTGCCTTCAATCACATATCCACAATTTGAATCATACTCTAAGGCCAAGTTGTAAACACTAAGCATTTTTTTAACGTCTTTTAAATCGGATACAATCGTATTTCGACTTAACGCAAAAAGGGCTTCAAAAAAAGAGACGTTAATCAACTCATTAAAACATAGAAGAATTAATGTTTGAATTGCATTTCGTTCTTTTTGAGTGTAAAGATACATTTCTTCCAAAGAATTTGATAAATCGTTTTGTAAGATTTCTTTTACTTTTGGATCAATTTTGATCCCAAAAGATCTCTTATTGATTAACTTAGAAAGCCCTCTGGATTCTAAGTAATCATTAATCCTTGTCATGGAATAATATGCACTTCTTTGTGAAATCCCTAATAGTTTTGAGATATCCAAAATATTCAAAATTTGATTGGACGTAATTAATAAATTTAGGATATAACTATCTTTATAATCGAGCACTTCTATTACCTCACTTTACATTATATTTTATATCTGTATAGATTGAAAGACCAAATTATTGCAATGAAAATTTGTCAAATTTGTACAAAAATGTAAACGCTATCTTAGGCAGGATTGCTAATAAACACGAGGAGATAGTCGTGTTTCTAAGGCGCTAATCTTTGTCAAATTCTTGCAAAAACAAAAAAAGTAAAAAAAAAATAAAAAAAATAAAATGATTATAAATATGTTTAATGTGTGATTAAATAACGAGCCTTTCTTTTAAATTTATTATACAATTAAACTCGTTACGTCTTTTAGGTCATTATAACATAAACCATTTTTTGAAACACTTTGTTTTACGAAAAATAAAAAAGATAAACGAACGTTTCGTCTACCTTTTTTCTAAAATTTATTTTAAGTTTTCGTTATTTTTGAACCGCAATGTTCTTTTCATTTAAGAATATCTTGAATGAGCCTAATGTCACATTTTCAAAATTCGCTTTTTCAAGTACAAACCCCATTTTTTGTTCCAAAACAATGTAAAAACATTTTTTTGTTTCAAGTAAAAGTAATACTTCTGAATAAGGAAGTGTAAGAGGTGAAGCTTTTTCATTTACTTTTTGAATAACGACTTCATCATCTAAAAATTCAAATTCTAACACAGGTTCGCTTTGAACTGCTTTTCTATGTTTAATCATAGGTACAACAATTTTCATGATTTGAAACATAATATATAAAAGGGCAAGGAAAGCTAAAATGATGACATACTCTATCATGCTTTGATATAAACAGTACCCAAGTAAAGATAATACGGCAATTTCAACTAACAATAACTCTTTTAGTTTAAATTTAACATAAAGTAATAAATGAAGGGTTGTAATATGAATTTGAGTTTGTTTTGTTTGATTTTTCAATTTGATTTGTCCTTCTTTCTAAAAATCTATATTCTTCTTAGATTATTTTTCAATAATCGCTTTTTTTAAACGTAATACTTTGCTAGGAGATACACTTAATTCGTCGATATGATGTTCTAAGTAAAAGTCAAGGAGCGTTAAGTCGCTTGCGGATTCTCCACAAATTCCAATCCATATCCCTGCATCATGAGCATTTTTAGCGGTTAATGCAATCATTCGTAACACGGCTTCATGTCTTGAATCAAATAAATCTTGAATTTTGGCATTCATTCTGTCAACCGCTAACGTGTATTGGGTTAAATCATTTGTCCCAATGCTGAAGAAATCGACGAGTTTTGCAAGCTTATCTGAAATCATCACTGCTGCAGGTGTCTCAATCATGATTCCAAATTGAATATCCGTTTTGTAAGGAATATTTTCTAAATCCATTTCCTTTTTTAAGCCTTCAAAGATGGCTTTTGATTCTTTGACTTGTTCTAAGTGGGTAATCATCGGAATCATAATGGATAGATTTCCATAATGAGATGCTCTTAAAAGTGCTCTTAATTGTGTTGTAAATAATTCCTTTTCTTTTAAACAAATACGAATCGCTCGATATCCTAGTGCTGGATTTTCTTCTTTATCTAATTTGAAATAATCAGCTGTTTTATCAGCCCCTATATCTAATGTTCTAATAATCACATTTCTGGGTGCCAGTTTTTTGACGACTTCTTTGTAAATTTGAAATTGTTTTTCTTCAGAAGGATAATCATGACTTTCAAGGTAAATAAATTCACTTCGAAATAACCCAACTGCATCTCCATCATTTTCAAGAACTAAATCAGCGTCGCTTACGTTTCCGATATTTGCGGCTACGATTACTTCATGTCCTTTCGAAGAAATGGCTTTTTGTCCTCGATATTTTTTTAAATCTTTATCCATTTTTTCTTGTGCTTCCATTTTACTGCGGTATTCTTTAATGATAGAATCATCTGGATTAACAATGACTTCTCCTGTTTCACCATTTATCGCTAAAATTCCTTCATGAGGAATTTCGTCAAATAATTTATCCAAATGAACTACTATTGGCAAATTAAGGGTTCTGGCAAGTATCGCAGCATGCGAACTCTTAGAACCATATTTTGTCACAAATCCAGCGATGGATTTTTGATCAAATTTAACAATATCAGATGGGAGTAAATCTTCACAAATTAGTATAAATTTCCCTTTGGGTGAAAGAACTTCTTCTTTGATTCCTTTCAAAATGCGAAGGAGTCGATTGGAAATGTCTTGAACATCTGCAGCTCTTGCTCTCATCAGTTCATCGTCCATGGCTTCAAACATCTCTTTGAATTTATTTGCAGTTAATTGAACAGCGTATTCAACGTTTTTATTTGATTCAAGTAATTGATTTACTTCTTGAACAAAATAATAATCTTCTATCATCATTTGGTGTGCAAGAAATACTTGAGCGGTTTCTTCACTTGTCAGTTTCGTTTTTTCATATAGTACTTCTAGTTCTGTGATTGCTTGATTTTTTGCATCATCATATCGTTTCAGTTCCACTTCTGGGATACAATCATTTTTTTCTATCACACTTAAATCAAGTGATTCAAGATAAAATATTTGTTCAACAGCTACATGTTCTGATGCTCCAATGCCTTTAAAAGTTCTCATAACATTCACTCCTTTAAACTCTAGTAATTATTTTATCACAGTTTTATTCAATTCAATAAAAAATATCTAAATTATTTTTTGACAGTAAAAATAGATTAAAAAAAACAAACATTTATTTTAATAAATTGTTTGTTTTAAATTTTTAGATTATTTTGAGATATTTTTTTTCGACGTTTCACTTGGTTTATAACGACGATTTTTAGAATCATGTTTCGAGTAATTTTTTGGGATTTGTGAATGTTGAGGCACGTTTTTTATGACTTGTTTTAAAGGCGTGTCTGAAAAAACAACGATATAAGGGTGATCTTTTATAACAGGAAGTTGTTTTTTAATATGTCTTTGAATATCTTTAAGTAATGGAAGTTCTTCTTCAGAACAGAAAGAAATGGCTTTTCCTTCAAGACCAGCTCTACCGGTTCTACCAATACGATGAATATACGTTTCAGGAACTTCAGGTAAATCATAATTGAATACATGCGACAATTTCTCAATATCAAGACCTCTTGCGGCAATATCGGTTGCGACAAGTACTTGAATTTTATTGGTTTTAAACAAGTGAAGTGCTTGTTGTCTTGCGCTTTGTGATTTATTACCATGGATAGCTTCAGCATTCACTTTTTCTAAAAGCAAATCTTTCACAATTTTATTTGCACCATGTTTGGTTCTAGAAAAAACCAAAGCTGATGTTACATCTTTACTTTTTAAAAGATGGATTAATAATTTTGTTTTACTCTTTTTTGTGACAAAGTACACACTTTGATCTATCGCATCAATGGTTGTTTCAACAGGAACAACTGCAATTCTAATGGGATGGATTAAAATAGATGAGGCAAGACTTGATATTTCTTTTGGCATCGTAGCCGAAAACAACATGGTTTGTCTTTTGGTTGGGATAAAAGCGATAATCTTTTTCACATCATGAATAAAGCCCATATCAAGCATTCGATCGGCTTCATCTAAGACAAAATATTTTACTTGATCTAAATGAACAATCTTTTGATTGATTAAATCAAGTAGTCTTCCTGGAGTTGCGACTAAGATATCTACTCCTGATCTGATGGCTTCAGTTTGACTTCGTTGTGGAACTCCACCAAAAACAACGATTGTTTTTAATTTTAGATGTTTTCCATAGACTTGAAAGCTTTCTTTTATTTGTAAGGCAAGTTCTCTAGTTGGTGTTGAAATTAAGGCTTTAATTACTCTACGACTTTTAACGTCTTGTTGTTCAATCGTTAAATTTTGTAAAATCGGGATAGCAAAAGCTGCTGTTTTTCCTGTACCTGTTTGTGCACTACCTAGTACATCTTTTCCTGATAACAATACTGGAATAGATTGTAATTGAATCGGGGTTGGAACTTCATAGCCCTCTGTTTCTAGAGATCTAAGAATTGGTTCGATAATTTCTAATTTTTTAAATGACATGTATTTATAGTACTCCTCTTTGAATCTAATTTTATAGTTCGATAAATATTGATAATCGAATTTTCGATTTCAATAAAATAATTACTATTTATAGAAACTCGTTTCATTATACCACTTTTTCGTGATTTTAGATACTATGTACTTTACGCTACGTTCTTTTGAAACAATCTTTTAAAAAGAAAGACGATAAAAAAACCTCTTTTCTAAATGACAGAAGAGGTTGATTTTTATTTTATCTTTTTTTACAAAAACTAGACAATTTGTCCGTCATTTTTCCCAGCAGCACCATTGCTTTTTGCAAAATAATAATCTGTGCTGCATCCACCTGTATTTGTTTTTGTACTATTTGTATCAAAATAGACTGAATTTAATACACCTGTTGTTCCGTTGTTTCCTACCACAAATCCAAATTTAGGAGTAATGTATATTGTAAAAGGCCATATTCCACCGGTTCCTGTGCCTTTATATTCCATTGATATTGGCCCTGCTCCACCTGAATTTTGGACAACTCCTGTATTGAATCCCACTAATCCTCCGATGCTTTTGGAATTATTTATTTTACTTCCCCAGTGGATAATTTCCAAATCATCCACTTCGGAATTATTTATGGTTCCAGAAGAAATTCCTGCTATGCCTCCAATATCTCCGTTATTAAACAAATAAAGCCCAGATACATAAGAATCTGTGATTTCTCCTTCATTTGAACCAACAATTCCGCCAATGGCAGATTTTCCCCTATTAACTGCTATATCTGAAGAAACTACGGTTACATTCTCAATTTTACCAAGAGATACTCCTGCTAAAGCACCAATATAGCTATATGTTCCTTCTTGATAAGCATTGCCTACAATAGAAACGTCAGATATTGTTAAATTATAAACATGTGCATTGGCACCAAGTGTCTTAAATAATCCAAAATTTCCTGGATTATCTACTGCTGGTACCGTCATAAGAAAATTACTTATCGTTTTTCCATTTCCATCAAACGTTCCTTGAAAAGATTCGATTGGCGTAAAATAAGAGTTATTTAAATCAATATCATTCATAAGAATAAAAGACCCACTTGGATTTGTTCTTAATAGACTTAAATCGCTTGCAGTAGAAATTTCAATTCCAGTAAAGGCAAATTTATCAATAAATTCATTGTATGTGTTTTCAGAATAATCTGCATAAGCATCTTCCATTTTTTCTGCAAGAGCAGGATAATCTGCACGTAATAATTCCCAAATTGGATACAATCCACCTTCGGAGATTCCTACAATAACACTTTTATCTTCTTTATCTTCTGCGTTATTAAAAGATTCTGTCCATTCACTTAATGAATCTGCAAAAGCAGCTTCATTGGTACAAGGGACTACGTTTCCACCTTTAAATGAAGCATAAAAAGTTGTTTCAAAATATTCGTTACTAATTCCTAATTCCTCGGAAACAGAAGCAGACAAACTGCTAACACCACCGGTCATAGCTGTTTGCATGACACTATTTGTCGTTTGTTCTAATTCAACTTTTAAAGAAGCATCAATGTTAACTGAGTTATTTAACACCGAATAATAAGCTTGTGTACTTCCTCCATAAACCGCTGAAGTAATAATGTGTGTCCCATAAACTTTAAAGAAATTTTTTAATTGCGTTTCTGTGACTGTATCTGGATTAAAACCATTAATGGTAGCAATAAAGTTATCTGATAACATATCACTATATTTATTCATATTAGTCGCATACTCATCTAAAGAAAGTACTTTGGTATATACAAATTGATACGTTGTATAATAGAATTGATTGGAATAAGATTTATAGTCAAACGTTGCTGAAACGCCAAGAGAAAATCCATTGTTTGTGAATTTCTTTTTCGTTTCTTTACTTGAAGCTTTATTGATTCCAAATGTCACTTCCGTTTTAGAATTAAATCCAGAAATGGAGGTTTCTGAATAATACCCACCCATGTTTGGTGAATCTGGGTCTGTTTCGTTGAAATCAAGATTTGATAATTCTTCTTTATCAAAAATGGCATCATAAATGATTGATGTAACATAGCCTGCTTCAACCACATTAATGGATTGACCTATTCCAGTTAATCTAAGAGAGTCATTTTCATCAATTGTCGTAGATTTAACAAAGTCAAATGTATATTCACTTGACCATTCTGAATCAGAGTATAGTGCACTTCCTTTTGCTTTGACTTTAATAACAACCGTTTGTGAATCATCGATTAAAGAAGAAATACTGTATGATAATTCTGTCGTTGATCCTTCAACGGTATTAATTCTTACAACATATCCACTGGCATTTGAAATGCTATTCCAATGTATGACTTGACTTGAATCAACGCTTGTCACAACTGGTGCAGATAATTGAGTTAAATCAGAACTTCCCTTAAGCAATTCGCAACCATAAGAAGTAAATAAAAACGCTAAACAAAATATTACACACATTGCTTTTTTCATCACTTTAGTGTACCCCCACACTTAATTTGTATTTGATTAAAAGATTCTCTCTTTTAATTTTTAAAAAAGTAATTAATGAAAATTAAATAAACGTAAAATCAATTACAAAAATAATTTTTATATTATTATTATCATTATATATTTTATCATTTGAGACAAACGAAATCAATTAATTTTTAAATATAATATTCAGTATTCAAAAAGACATAAAAAAAAGCAAGTTTGAATTTTCAAACTTGCTTTTAAATAGTTAGTATTTATTCGATTGGCTCTATTACTACTTCTGCAAACGTTAAATCTAAAATAAAACTGGTCGTTGGTATCAAGTAATAATAATAGGTTCCTTCAGTCATAATTTCATATTGAATCGAATCTACAGCGTTTAAAAGAACTTCATTTTGATCAGCATCATATAGTTGCGAAGCTGAAAATAATCCAAAATTATCTGAAAAAACATCATATATTCCTGGTTCTAAATAAAGCTTAACGTATCCATTTTCAAATTCTGTAATAGAAGCTTTAATTAATTGATCGGCGTTGTAAACTTTTTTTGCAAGTCTAATGTCTTCTACTGGAGTAATAAAATAATCGTCTCCATAAATATCAATACCAACGTATTCATCTAAAATAGTTAACGTAGTTTCGTTTGTTAGAGTAAGCGTTACATAAGTATTATCTTCAAACGTGATTTGATAAGAATCAAGAACGGCATTCACATGAATTCCACCATTTTCTCCAAGAAATTCTAGGTTGACATGCGCAACGGCATTGGCAAACGTGGATAATTCACTATCAAAGATTTTAAATTGATCGACAAATCCTGATATATTATTTAAATCAATTACTTTGTCTAGTAAAATATCAAACTCGTATGCATGTTCTCCTGTTTTTAATTCGTTTTGAACATCTGAAATAGAAAAAGATTCATCTAAAGTAAAGATTTCATTTGAGGAAACTGTCGTTTCACTTTCATCTGATAAAATAGTAGGAATTACATAGTTATTCTCTTCGTTTAAGATGTATTCAATGGTAAAATCTTCTGTATCTTCTAAAATTGAAATCTTTTTAACATCATTAATGGTTTGCTCGGTGTACGTAAATGCATTTCTTTTATCAATTTCAAAATACATAAGAGTATCCATATCTTCAAAGCTTTCAATATCTGTATCAATTATTTCTAAAGTTGTTGATGTAGAAATGGTCATCATCTCTGCAGCGTTATACTTATCTGAGTATTCTCTGTATTCTACTGAAAAATCCTTTACAGCGATGATTGTGCTTAGTAAATCACATCCAGCCATTGTTGAAAATAAAAGAATGGCTAACAGTGAAGTTAATAATTTTTTCATAACTTTTCCCCCTTATTAAATATCTAATATACTGAAAAACCAATGTTTTTTGTCTGTAAGAGTTTTTCCCATAGTACCACATTCTAAATCAAATATCAATGTTTTCGCACTTTTAATCTCGATTCAATAAAGTAAAAAAATGGAAATCGCCACAAATTATAAACGAAATGTGGCGATTTATATGTTATTTTATTTTCTATAAATAGTAACTTATTTCTTATTTGTTTTAGAAAAACTATGTACATACTCTAGTAAAGGCATGAGATATTCTTTGTTTGTATAATCTACAGGTTTTTGAAATGCATCTAAATAAGATTCTTCATTATCTGTTAAATGTTTTTGCATTCTAATTTTCATTTTTAATAGTGTCATCATAAACTTGTTTTTTAAACTTAAACGTTTATAATCAAATCCGCCTCTTAAGTAAAAGAATTTAAGTGTATTTATTTCTTTTTCAGTAAAGTTAGATTTTTGAATGTTTTTAATATCTTCTTCTTGGTCTAAAGTAGCTCCTGTTGCAAAAACGATAATATTTTTATCTTTTAGTAATGCAAATTTCTTTTTCATTTTTTTTAAACCATTGATACCTTTTGCATAAAGACCGGCTCCATATATAATAATATGATATTTATCTAAGTCTTCATATTTTATTTTAAAAGCATCGAACATATCACAGTGTAAATCTTGTGAAATCCATTTGGCGTATTGTCTGGCAAACCCTGTTTTAGAACGATAAAGAACAACTGTTTTATTGTGCATTGATTTATTTCCCCCATTTTTCTATCTTAGAAATTCAAAGATTGACTAATTTAATCACATAGTTTAATTATAGTCCTAGAGTCTAAAAAGTCAATGCAACTTGCTTACCTTTTTTTATATATTTTTATTTGACTAAATTTTATCGATGACTCTTCTTAAAAATTCTAAAGTCCTAGCGTTTTTCGGATGATTGAACACCTCATCACTTGTTCCTTCTTCAATGATTTTTCCTTCATCCATCACAACAATTTTATCGCCAAATTCTTTTGCAAATCCCATTTCATGGGTAACAACCACCATCGTCATTCCTGTTTTAGCTAATACTCGCATTACTTGTAAGACTTCACCAATCAATTCAGGATCAAGTGCGCTTGTTGGTTCATCAAAAAGCATGATGTCGGGTTCCATACATAAAGCTCTTGCGATGGCAATTCGTTGTTTTTGTCCTCCAGATAATTGATTGGGATAGCTTGATTTTTTTTCAAGCAACCCTACTTTTTCAAGCATTTCTAATGCTTTGATTTTTGTTAATTCTTTATCCCATTTTTTGATTGATAAAGGAGCTACCATTAAATTATCAAGAACAGTTAAATGTGGAAATAGATGAAATCCTTGAAAGACCATTCCCATTTTTTGTCTATGTAAATTTACATCTATGTTTTTGTCTAATAGATTAACCCCTTCAAAAATCACTTCACCTATTGTAGGTATTTCTAACAGATTCAATGTTCTAAGCAATGTGGACTTCCCAGATCCTGAAGGACCAATCAAGACACATACTTCACCTTTACAAACTGTTAATGAAACTTGATTTAATGCGATTGTTCCATCTTTAAACGTTTTTGAAACGTTTTGTAATTCAATCATTTTATTTTGCATCAGCACGTTTTAACCTCCGTTCAAAATAGCCCATTAATTTAGAAGTAGGAAAGGTTAATACCAAGTACAAAATTGCAACAACAAGATAACTTTCCATAAAGCTATAAGTCTCTGTTTTAATCATCGCTGCTTGGTATGTAAGTTCTGCAACTCCCATATACATTAAAACAGAAGTCTCTTTTATCAGTGTCACAAATTCATTTCCCAATGCTGGTAAAATATTCTTTATAGCTTGAGGAAAAATGATTTTAATAAACGTCATTTTAGAATTCATTCCAAGACTTCTTGCGGCTTCTGTTTGTCCTACGTCAACTGCGTTAACTCCTGCTCGAATGACTTCAGACATATAAGCGCTCGAATTGATAAATAATGCAAACATTCCTGGAACAAAAGGCGATAAATCATAATTTCCAATCAAAATAACAGGTACTCGAAACAAACTATAAAATATAATTAATTGCACAACTATGGGCGTTCCTCTAATGATTTCCACGTAAAAAGACCCTATAATTGAAACAATTTTAATTTTAGACATCCGAATTAATGCAATAATAATTCCCAAAATTGCGCCAATAAACACCGCAACAATTGCCAAAACAAGAGTTACGAATAACCCTTGTAAAAGCAATTTTATATAGTATGGTTCTAATAAAAAACTAAAATCCATGGTAACACTTCCTTACTTGTTATTCAACGGTTCCATTTAATAAAATCATTTCACTTACAATCTCTTCTAATTTTCCGGATGTCATTAAACCATTTAATACTTCGTTGATAGTTACAAGTAAAGTTTGATTGCCTTTTTGAACGGCAACTGCAGAACCACCATCAGGATCTCCAATGGAGAATGATGCAATGCTTAATCCTTCTACATTCGCTAAATAACCTGTTGCAACTGGTTCTTCTACAATCAAAGCTTCGATTAATCCTTCTGATAATTTCATGATTAAATCAGGGATGGTTTGTAAATACACTTTTTGAGAATCGATAAAAAACTCTTCTGCTAAGTCTTGTTGGATTGCTCCCATTTGGGCTCCAACTCTTATCGAAGAACTATTTAATGATTCAATCGTTGTATAGACTGATGCATTATCTTCTGATACTAATACGACTTGAATGGCTTCATAATATACCACAGAAAAATCTACTTTTTCTGCTCTATCATCTGTTGGAGTCATTCCTGCAATGACAAAATCGACTTTTCCACTGGTTAAGTCATCTAATAAGTAATCAAAACCTTTATTTACAATCTTTAAATTCATGCCAAGAGCTTTGGCAATTTCTTTGGCAATTTCAATGTCGATTCCTACTAAAGTTTGAGTACCATCAACGTTAGTTGGCCACTCATAAGGTGGATAATCAGCGCTCGTTCCCATTGTAATAAATTCTTCGTACTCTTCGTCGATAATGTACGTAAATACATTACTCGATGTACAACCCATTAAAAAAAATCCTACAAGTACTTGGCATAGCACAAGCATTAAACTTAAACTTTTCTTTAACATTTTTCTTTTCCTCTTTTTTCTCAAATTTTTATATAAATAAAACGTCCTTGGCAAAAAAATTGCCAAGGACGGAATATCCGCGGTACCACCTTGATTTCAGACGAATCTGACACCTCTGACTGTTAACGCCAATCAACGTTTAAACCTCTAGAATTTTAGTCGTCAAAAGATAAAAAAATCCTTAGCAAAATAAATTTGCTAAGGACGGGATATCCGTGGTACCACCTTAATTCTGGTAATAAATACCAGCTCTTGACTTAGTTAACGCCTAAACACGTTTGAACCTCGGAAAACTTCGATTCAAAAACTCCCAAGCACGTTCGAAATTGATTCTTACTTGTTTGCACCAACCACAAGTTCTCTTTAAAGAATTTAGATTTCTACTTCTCTTGTTCATCGCTTTGGTATCCATTATATTCTTTTTATTTTTTCTGGCAATGCTTTTTTGAATGAAAATGTTTTCATAAGAAATTAATGTTAAAAAAACGCTTAAGATTGCGTCTTAAACGTTTCTATTTCTTCTAGGTCATTACTAATAAAATGATTCCCTTTTTCATCGTAATGATATCCAATGTCGTAAAGTTTATCAATTAATACAATTTTATCAATGTTTATATCTTCGCAAAGCGCATCAAGACTATGATAAAAATTACGAAGTTTCATATTCGCAAGGCTTAAAACAATAAAAGGATCCATCGTTAACCAAGGATGCATTTAACTCTAACCTCCTTTATATTCATTCCTCTTTCTTTTTGTATACAAGTGTAGAAGCAATATATGTTTCTAATACACATGCGTTTTTTAATTCTTCTAGTGTGCAATTTATAAGATCTGTATCAATAACAATGTAATCGGCCTCTTCGGTATTTTCTTGATAAGTATATGCAAGATTGGCATTATGATAACAAGCCATAGCCTCTTTTAGAGTAAAACATTCGTTTTTCAAGAAAATACCTAAAGATGGCGTTTTCATTGAAGTTCTTGACAAAGCTAAATACAGATTGTGAAACGGATTGACACTTTCTACTGGTGAGTCCGTACTGAATCCAACTCGAAGTCCTAGTTTTGCCATAGAAGAAAATAAATACGATTCAAGATACCTATTTCCAATTCTTTTCTTAATTATTTGAATATCGCTATTTAAAAAGATGGGTTGAACGATTGCGCCAATGTTATACTTTTTCATTTTAGCAATTTGAGATAACGTTGCCATTTGAGCATGAATAATACTGTGTTTATGATTGGTTCTTTTTGTAATTTGTAGTGAAGCACTAATTGCATCGATTACTTGTTCGATTGCAAGGTCTCCAATCGCATGTATGGCAACATCCATGCCATTTGAATCTGCTAGATGAATGAAATCAAATAACTCTTTCGAAGAAAAGGATTGGATTCCTTTGTTGGAAGGATCATCTGAATAGGGTTCCTTCAGAAGAGCGGTTCTTCCGCCTAGGCTTCCATCTGCCAAAAGTTTTAGAGGTCCCATTCTTAGTTTGCCTATCTTTTTATTTACATATCCCTTTTGAATGAAATCTATTAATAAAGGTAGAGTTGCTAAATGCACCTGTTCTGTTACTCTTACTTGAATGAGATTTTTTTCATATAGTTCCAAAAGCACACTAATGATTTCTTCATAATCAATGGAAAATGTTGAAAAATCATCACTTGCAACGGAAGTAATTCCATTGCTAAGTAAAATTTCATTTGCCTTTATAAAATATTGTTGTAAATCTTCTCTTGAAGGGGACGGCATCGCCTTATAGACTAACTGAATGGCTTTCTCAGTAAATACGCCTGAAACAAAATCAAACGTTCCTCCCTCAATTTGAGAGGTCTTAGAAGAAATTGAAGCAAGTTCAAGCATTTTACTATTTACAACGATAATGTGACCACAAGTTCGAATTAATACCATTGGAATCTGTGTAAAGACTGCATCTAAATCTTCTTTAGAAATCATTCTTTTTTCTAAAAATGATTCTTGATTCCAACCTCTTCCAATAACAATAAAGTGACGTGGTGAATTTAATAATTTTTGTTGGATTTCCTTAATCGATTTACACTCAGATAAATCAACTAAAAAGGCGCTATATCCTATTCCTAAAAAATGCAAATGCGAATCAATAAAACCTGGTAATTGCATAGAGACTATTTCCTTTCAGTTATACTTTATTATACCTCTTATAAGATATAAAATTCAATGTAGTTCATAAAAACTACCATTTTAATTCATATACTATTTCATGATCTTGAGTGATTCCTGTGGATTGAAAGCCACAAGCTTCATAGAGATTTTTGGCAATTTCATTGTCTTTAGCAAAGCTGATCTTAAGCATTGGTTTTGTCGATATTTTCTTGATGAAAGTTATGATGATTTCCATCGCTTTCAATCCATAACCCATTCCTTGATACTTTTGATCAATCATAAATCGGTAAATCCAGAAGTCATGGTCGTCCCTATCCACACAATACATTAAAAATCCTACTAAATTTGAACCAACATAAATAGCTTTTGGAATGCATTCTTCTTGGTATTTTGATTGAGCCAATGAAATGGCGTTTGAAGCAATAAAATTGATTTGATTTTCTTTTACCGAAAGAAAAATGACTTCAATAAAATTATCAAAATTAACGTCTTCAAGTCTTAATTGATTAATTCTATACTTATGCCACTGTTCTTTCTTTACTTCCATATACACGTGATTCTTTCCTTCATAAGTCACAAGCCTTATTTCTTGAAACCCTAATCGTTTATATAACCGAATGGCTTTATCATTTTCCATGGAAGGATCTACTTTAGCTCTTAACGCATTGGTGTTTAAAAACAGCTGATCAATGCAAAAAGATAAAGCTTGATAAGCTATGTTTTTACCTCTTGCTGCTTTTTTTAGTTTAATATCAAGCGATGCTACTTCTTCATTTTCATTTAAGGAGTAATAGGTTTCCCCAAAATAGGTATCTTTACTATAAATGGAATAATGTAAGGTATCTTTTTTTGCATTCACGCGTTCAAGCCATACTTTAAGTTTATCTAGTGTCATATGTAGTCCTTCAGGAAATCCTACATACTTCATCACTTCTCCATCGTTCCAAAGTGATAAAATGTTTTCTAAGTCTGATTCAGTTGTTTTAATAAATCGAATACGCATAATCTTATTCTCCTTTTCATTTTTAAGGAATGAGTTTTTTAAAATATGATATAATAATGATAGAGGTGATAAGGATGGTTCTATTTTTTAACCCAATATTTAAAGAAACAATCTGGGGTGGAAACCTACTTAAAACTACATTTCATTATCCAACTTCTGAACATACAGGTGAATGCTGGGGGATTTGTGCTCATCCTAATGGAATGAGTACCATCAAAAACGGAGAATATTCCGGCAAGACTCTAAAAGAAATTTGGGAAAATCATAAATCACTTTTTGGAAATCATCCAAGCAAAGATTTCCCGATTTTAGTTAAGATTATTGACGCTTCAGATGATTTAAGCATTCAAGTTCATCCAAACGATAAACAAGCAAAGAAAGAACATTCAAGTGGTAAAAACGAGTGTTGGTATATCATCGATACCTTGCCACATAACGAAATCATTATAGGTCATAATGCAAAAACCAAAGCTGAATTCTTAACTTATTTAGAACGTCAAGATTTTCATCATTTGATTCGTTCCATCGAAATTAAAAAAGGTGACTTTTTCTATATCGAAGCTGGAACTTTACACGCCATTCTTCGAGGAACTTTATTATTAGAAGTTCAACAATCAAGCGATATCACTTATCGATTTTATGATTATGATCGTCTTTATCACAATAAAAAACGAGATTTACATGTAGAAAAAGCTATCAGTGTGACAAAAATTCCCGATTCAGGAATCAAAAGAAGTATCGATTCTAATTCATTTGATTTTAACGTGTTAGATATTGACTCTTCATTAACCATCAAAAATAACGAATATGGCAGTTTTTTTGTTTGTTTGAATGGAAATGGCTTTCTTCAAAATGAACCTATTAAAAAAGGTGACTTTGGTTTTATAACAAGTGATGAGTTAGACATTTCCTTTTCTGCTCATTTGCAAATTGGCCTTATTCATCTAAAATAATCTTAAAAGCATCTAATCAGATGCTTTTTTTTATTTTGAAATCTCACTTCTTCCATTTTCTGCCATCTCTTTAAAACGATTGATTTCACTTTTTAATACTTCAAATCCCAAAGGAGTCATGACATAATTCTTTTTCCCTTTTTTCCCTTGTTCTTTACTAAATAATTCAATAAAGTTATTTTTTTGCAAAGAAGTAATAGCTCCATATAGCGTTCCACTTGAAAGAATTAATCTATTATTTGTCAAAAGTTTTACTTTCTTAAGAATTCCATATCCATGAAGTGGCGTTTTAAGGCTTAGTAAGATGTAATAAGTTGCTTCCGATAAAGTAATTTTTTCGTTCATAATATCCTCTTTTTATAACGCGTTACGATATATCGTATACCTATATAATATCAAATTATATACCGATGTCAACCGTTTATGAAACATTATGTTGCAAATTAATCAATTTTGCATAACCAATAGATTTACATTTCATTAAGAGGTATAATAAACTATAATCTCAAAAAGGGATGATAATTATGGAAAAATATTCTTTAACCACTACTCCTCAGAAAATCACTTGTGTGTTTATTGACTTTTTGTTTCTTTGCATAAATGTTCTTACCCTTTACACCAAGCCTATTGAACTAGGCTACTTAATCGGCTTTTTTCTTTTTTCAATTGTCCTTTGTGGAATTTATACTTCCATTATCTTTTTCTCTTTTGTTAAAATTGATTCTCGTTCAAAAACGGTTTATGTTCGCCTTATCCAACAAACAATTATTCATTTAGAAATCGTAAGAAACGTCGCTTTAGAAAGCAAAGTTGTTCAAAATCAAGATGTGAATTCACTCGTTTTTTATGATGGTTCTAACAAAGTAATTGGCGAAATAAACACTTTTTTGCTTAAGAAGAATCTTCCAATTGTAGATGAGATATTACAAAAAATCAAAGAACTCATTTGATTGAATGACTTATTTGTCAATTATCATTAAAAAACTTACATTTTTGTAAGCTCTTTTAAGTGAAAGAAGTTTCGGTATAGATATAATAAGAAGGATGGTTTCATGATGAAAACTATTTATAAGAACGGAATGCTTTCACAAAACGGTCAATGGACGAAAATGGATTTTTTAGTTGAAGATGATCTGATTGTAAAAATGGATTCAATGATTCAAGACGAAACTTCTTCTGTTGTTTCAATCGATGGAGTTCATGTAATTCCTGGTTTTTTTGATATTCACACCCATGGTGCCATGGGTTATGATTTTAATATGGCGTCTTTTGATGAAATGAAAATCATTATGAAGTTTTATCTTAAAAATGGTGTGACAAGCGTTCTTCCCACATTACTTTCAGATGATGTGCCAACCTTGATTTTACAACTTGAAAAAATTGCTACATTACAAAGTGAATTCCCACAAATCAAAGGAATTCACTTAGAAGGCCCTTTCTTAGCACCTCTTTACAAAGGAGCTATGTCAGAAGAATACTTACAAAATGCTTCGACTGATTTGTTTAAGAAATTTCAAGAAGCTGCAAAAGGATTAATAACTCTCGTTACTCTATCTCCTGAGATAACAGGAGCAAATTCTCTTATTAAATACCTTAAAGCTCACAATGTATGTGTTTCTTTAGGGCATAGTGGTGCAAGTATGGAAGAAACCGAAAAAGCCATACAAAACGGAGCAGAAAGCTTTACTCACAGTTTTAACGCTATGAAACCTTTTGATCATCATCATCCTGGTATTATTAATTCTTTATTAACAAATGATATCTATTACGAAATGATTTGTGATGGATTACATCTTCATAAAGATACCGTTAATTTACTAGTAAAACTAAAAGGTTTATCTAAAGCAATCTTGGTGACTGATTCCATCATGGCAACTGGAGCGAAAGATGGTGACTACTTTTTAGGAAAAACTGCTATTTCTGTTAAAAATGGAGTATCTCGATTGAAAAAAAGCAGTGTAAGAGCTGGTTCTACCTTAACACCTCTTCTTGCTTTACAAAACTTTGTTTCTTATACAAACACTCCTTTCGAAAAAGCCATTGAATTATTTTCCAAAAATCCAGCTTCTTTTTTGCATTTATTTAATGATATCGGTTCATTAGAAGTTTCAAAAAAAGCTAATTTTATTTTATTAAAGAATTCAGAGATTACAAGTGTATATTTAGAAGGAATTAAAATCTTTTAAATGAAATAGACAAAAGAGGTGTTTCTTCATGACTTATAAATCAAAATATGCAAACGATAATATTGATTTTCTATTTGAAGCCATTTTAGAACTTCAGACGCAAGAAGAATGTCATCGCTTCTTTGAAGACTTATCCACTATCCAAGAAATTAAAGAAATGGCATTGAGATTTAAAGTGGCATCTTTGTTAGATTGTAAAACCTCTTATCAAATCATATCTCGAGAAACTGGCGCTTCTACTGCGACCATCAGTCGAATAAATAAATCGCTGCAATATGGTGCAAATGGATATTCTTTGGTCTTAGATCGAATGAAAACGAAAAAGGAATAATCAAATTTTTATATAAACCAACGGTTTTTCAAAGAGTAAATTCTTGGAAACCGTTTTCATTATGAAACAAACACTTTAGCGCTTTACAACGCTAAAGTGTTTGTGTATAATGTAGTCCGAGGTGAATTATATGAAAAAAATTACTGCATTATTTTTTACTGTTTTACTGAGTTTATTAGTTATAGGATGCGCTCAAGAACAAACAAGTTCTACGTGGGAGCAAATTGAAGAAAAAGGATATTTTGTGTTAGGGCTTGATGATACATTTGCGCCAATGGGCTTTAGAGACGACAACGGAGACCTTGTAGGATTTGATGTTGATTTAGCAAAAGAAGTTGCCTTAAGGCTTGGAATTGAAGTTGTATTTCAATCCATCGACTGGGATTCAAAAGTATTAGAATTAAATAGCAAAACAATTGACATGATTTGGAATGGTCTAACGATTACTGATTCGAGATTACTTGAGATGTCGTTTTCTGAACCTTACCTTGCTAATAGTCAAATTATTATTGTAAATAGTGATTCTTCTGTCGATCAAATTTCTGATCTAGAAGGGCTCTCTGTGGGGGTTCAAATCAGTAGTGCCTCTGAAGAAGCGGTTGTGGGAAATGATATTTATTCTTCTCTTGGAGAATTCGTAAAATATGATACATTTAATTTTGCATTATTGGATTTAAAGAATGGAACAATTGATGCAGTTGTAATCGATGAAATCATGGGACGATACATGTTAAGTCAAGTAGATGACACTTATAAAATTTGTCTTGAAAATTTTGGAACGGAAGAATACGGAATTGGTTTTCGTTTGGAAGATACTGATTTTAGAGATATGGTAAATCAAGTTTTACTCGAGATGATTCTAGATGGCACCACTGCTGAAATCTCTGTAAAATGGTTTGATGAGGATGTTTTTTTAAATAGAGAATGATTTATTTAATTGACACAATCAAATATTTAGCGGATGGTGCATTGGTTTCAATTAAAATTTTTACTGTTACACTTTGTCTGTCGTTACCTTTTGGTATCTTGATTGGGGTATTATATAAATCAAGAGGCAAACTCATTCAAAAAGGAATCTCTTTTTATACTTGGTTATTTCGAGGAACTCCTTTAATGCTTCAATTATTCTTTTTCATGTATGGGCTGCCCGCATTAGGCATTAGTGTAGATAGAATGATGGTGGCATACATTGGATTTATTCTCAATTATTCTGCTTATTTTACAGAAATTGTTCGAGCAGGAATTGAAAGCATCTCAAAAGAGCAATTTGAAGCTTCTCGGGTTGAAGGTGCAAGTAATTTCCAATTATATCGTTTTATTATTTTACCACAAGCGATTCGAAAAGAAATTCCTTCCATTACCAATGAAGTCATTACATTGATAAAGGATACTGCTTTAGTAAGCGTGATTGCCTTATCTGATCTTTTAAGAAATGTAAAAGAAATTGTTTCAAGAGATTTTACGATTTCACCTTTTATACTAGCTGCCATCTTTTATTTGATTTTTAGTTTTCTAATTGTAACAATTTTTAGAAAACTAGAGTTAAAATATGACTTTTTAGATATCTAAAAAAAATAGGATGAAAATTCATCCTATTTTGCTTTTTTAATCAATTGTAAAACCGATTCTTTAATCTCCATTGGCAAAGGTTTTAACAAAGCTTCATATAAATAATGCAAATGTTCAATTCCGTTTTCAAGGAAGTACTTTTCAATTAATTGTACTTTATCGCTACGATCTGGCATCATTTGATAGAGAATATACCAATCTTCTAACGAAGTTAAAGGAACATCTTCATTTTCAATTACCATATAATTCGAAACAGAGGAAGCATTAAAATCATACACATATGTAAATGCCCCTTTGGAAATTGAAAAGCCTGCCATGATATCTACATCGACATCATCGACTACAAACTCCATAAATACTTCTGTAGAATAAACATCGTTTCTAAGAGGAGTCATTTTATACCCAATAAGTAAGAGCAATCTTTCTACTTGCTTTACGGACTTTGTTTCAATGATAATATCTAAATCACGTGGCTTTTCAACTAACCCATAGTGATATAAAAGAGTCGATCCTCCAAGTCCCCAAGTAACACATTCTGCGTTTAAAATCATGGCTATTTTTTTTAAAGTATGTATCATAGTATACTCCTTTTTTTATTTTCTTTTATATTAAACGTCTTCAATTACTAATTGATATCTTTTTCTTACTCGTAGTTTATCATAATTATGTTTGATTTTAAATATCACAAACCAAATTGAAACGATAAATGTTTTATTTTGAATTATTATAAATTCAAAAAAGATATTCAATTCTTTTTTTGATAGAGTATAATAGACGTAGGTGAAGCAAATGTATAAAAGGCATGAAGTAAAAAAAATAAGTGTTGGTGCTCTTTCAATAGGAGGATCAAATCAAGTCATCATTCAAAGCATGACAACTACGTTAACAAAAGATACCGCCTCAACCATTAAACAAATCCAAGCTTTAGAAAGCGTTGGCTGTGAAATGGTTCGTTTAGCCATTCTTGATTTAGAAGATGCAAAAGCCATTGGGTTTATTAAGCGTTTTACGCATATTCCACTTGTTGCAGATATTCATTATAATTATTTGTTAGCCATTGAAGCAGTTAACCAAGGAATCGATAAAATCAGAATTAATCCAGGGAACATCGGCAGTGATGAACTCGTAAAACTGGTTGTTGATAAATGCCTTCAAAAAAACATTCCTATTCGCATCGGTATAAACTCAGGTTCCATTGAAAAACATATTTTAGATAAATATGGGTCTGCTTCTCCTGAAGCGATGATTGAATCAGCAAAATACCACATTTCACTTCTCGAAAGATTAGGTTTTTTTGATATCGTACTATCTTTAAAATCAACAAACATGGAAGATACGATTCAAGCAAATCGTATGGCCTCTCAAATATTTCCTTATCCTCTTCATCTTGGAATCACGGAAGCGGGCACCATTTTTTCTGGAACCATTCGTTCTTCCGTTGGTCTTGGAATATTATTAAGTGAAGGCATTGGTTCTACCATTCGTGTCTCACTAACGGCCTCTCCTGAAGAAGAGATTAAAGTCGCAAAAGAAATCTTATCTAATTTCAATTTATATCGAAAGCCAAAATTAATTAGTTGTCCTACTTGTGGAAGAATTCAATATGATATGATTCCTATCGCAAATGAAATTGAAGCATTCCTGACAACGATCAACAAAGAGATAACCGTTGCGATTATGGGTTGTGCAGTAAATGGACCAGGAGAAGCAAGAGAGGCTAATATCGCCATTGCAGGTGGATTAAAAGAAGCAATACTCTATATTGATGGTATTAAAGTAAAGAAAGTAAAACAAGAACAATTAATTGAAGCATTAAAAGAAGCAATTATCAACTATTAAAAAGAGCGCTAAAGGTAACTTTAGCGCTCTTTTCTTATTTTAAGACGATTAATCTCTGATTTAACGGCATGTTTGGTTTTTCTTCTGGTTTAACTAAAATATCTCCAAAAGGCATTTGAGCAATCATTTGCCAATGAATTGGAAGATGAAATACTTGTTTTACTTCTTCTTCAATTAATTCATTGTAATGTTGTAAGGATGCGCCAAGTCCTTCTAAAGACAGAGCAACCCATACGTTTTCTTGAAGCATTCCGTTTTGTTGTTGATACCAAAGTTTAAAATTGTTTTCGTATAAAGGAAACTTTTTCATCAAACCAAGTGTAGTTTCTTGATCGTCAAAGAAAAGAATCGTCCCATGAGCATTTTTAAAACCCTTCATTTTACTTTCTGTAGCTGAGAAATCTGATGCTAAAACGATGTTTTTTAAAGACTTTAAAGTAATATCCCATAAATCAGCATGAGATTGATCAAATAACACTACTACTCTTTGGCTTTGTGAATGAAATGCAGATGGGGTATATTGTAAACAAGCTTCTATGAGTTTGACGATTTTCTCGTCACTTACTATTGATTGATTCGATAATTGATAGATGCTTCTTCTATTTGATAACGCTTCATAAAAATCCATAATCATTCCTCCTATAAAACTATTAATAATACATTATAACTATAGTATATTAAGAAGAAAAACACAACGAATGTGCTTTAAAAGAACTTGTCTTTCAAACACATCTTTTTAATTTTTAGAAGCAACAAGATCACAATCTAAAAACAATGAAGTAATTATAGCGATAAATGGTTCATAAAGTATTTTTTCGTCTTGATCTGTTGAAGAATTTAAAATTAGGATGCTTCTAGCACTAATTCGAAATAAATAGATAATATTGGTGTCGATTAGAACTTTTTTATATTCGACATCTTGATTTCTTTCAAAATATCTAATTTCATCAACGATAGAAAATGGATTCACGTAATCTACTGCATTCAGATAATCAATAATTTTTTCATCATCATACATTACCCATGAAACATTATTAAATTGATATTTTTTATACAATGTATTTAAAATACTTTTTATCATCTCTTTTGAAGAGGATGTGCAACTGATATTTTTATTTAAATGATCTATTAATCCATTTATGTCTTTATCTGTCATCATAACTCCTCATAAAATCAAAATCGTTTCTGCTTTATTTTTTTATAAAAGCATGTATTCTCAATTTGATTTACTTGGTGAGTATATAGGAAAATAACTCCTTTGTCAATTAAAAAAAGAAAAACTGAATTACAAATCAGTTTTTCTCAATAGATTAATAAATTTTAAATAAATACATCAATTATTTGCTTCAAAAGATTATTATCATAGAGCCATTTCGATAAACGAAACTGTTCTGTTCCAAGCTGCATATCGACGGCTAAGAACTCTCCGATTAGATTATTAATTGCTGGAATGGTAATCAATAATGCTAATATGAATAATAAGATAAAAATCAAAGCACCAATTTTAACTAACCCAAATAGCACACCAAATATTTTATCAACTTGCTTGATAACAGGAATGGAAGTAACCATTTTTGCTAAAATCTTTAAAATAAAGAACACAATCATCGATCCGAAAAATAAGACAATAAACGAAAGAACCAGTAATACAAGCGACAAAATAATAGGTTGAATGGTATCAATAATGGACGTAGTCATGTTGGCAAAATCCAATGGGTCCACAATCCAATCAATCATAAATTGAGGCAAACTCATACCTTCTAAAGCCGCTCTAAAATTCACTTCAGTCGATGCTAATCCATCGGAAAACAAATCCGATCTTGACAATAAATACTCATTGATTTTTAATCCAATAGACTCCCCAACCCATTTGTTTAACACCGTTGAAAAAGGTCTAGCAAGAATGATGGAGGCTATAAGGCCAAAAATACCCGAAGCCATCTCCACAATTTTTAATAAAAACCCTTTTTTCCAACCAATAACAGCAAATAAAATGACGACGATGACAATGACAACATCAATAACTCCAAATAAATTAAATATATTCATTAGTATTCCCCCTTACTAAAGATTTTGTTCTAAGTAGTCTTTGTAGGTTAGAATCATTTTTTTAGCAGCAAAGACCTCATCAATCCGTTTAATCGGTGTATTATGAGGAGCTTTTTTCACTAAATCAGGATCATCTTTTGCTTCTTTTGCAATTTTTTTCATAACATTTATAAACTCATCCATTGTTTGTTTGGACTCTGTTTCAGTTGGTTCAATCATAATGGATTGATGAAACAAAAGTGGGAAATAGATCGTTGGTGCATGAAAATTATAATCTAATAATCTTTTAGCAACGTCTAATGTTCTAACTCCTGTCGATTGATCCTTTAATCCATCAAAAACACATTCATGCATACAAGGTCCTTCAATGGGCAAGTTATAATCCTCTTTTAAGGATTCTTTAATATAATTAGCATTTAGTGTAGAAAAATCTCCAACTAAATTTAAATACTCTTTCCCTAAAGACAAAATATAAGCATACGCTCTTAACCATACTTTAAAATTTCCAAAGAAAGAAGATATTTGACCTATAGAGTCTTTTTCATTTTCTATGTAGTAATAATTCGATTCCTTTTTCACTTTTGGATTTGGTAAGAAGGAACTTAATTTTTTACAAACTCCAACTGGACCAGATCCTGGGCCTCCACCTCCATGAGGAGTAGAGAACGTTTTGTGTAAATTAATATGCATGATGTCAAATCCCATATCTCCAGGTCTTACTTTTCCAAGTAATGCATTTAGATTAGCTCCATCGTAATACATTAATCCACCCGCTTCATGAACTAATTTAGTAATTTCAATAATGTCATTTTCAAAAATTCCAAGGGTATTCGGATTGGTAAGCATCATTCCGGCGATTTCATTCGATAAAACTTGTTTTAGTGCTTCTAAATCAATTCGACCTAATGAATTCGATTTGATCTCAACGACTTCCATTCCAGCAACGATGGTCGATGCAGGATTGGTTCCATGAGCCGAATCAGGAACAATCACTTTTTTACGACTATAATCCCCTCTTGATTCGTGATAGGCTTTCATAATCATAAGTCCGGTTAATTCTCCATGTGCTCCCGCATAAGGATTCAAACTAAACGAGTGCATACCTGAAATTTCAGATAACATCTCTTGAAGATGATCATAAATTTCTAAAACACCTTGAACCGTTGACATTGGTTGTGATGGATGAAGTCGATTAAAGATTTGGATTGAAGCGATTTCATCATTGATTTTAGGATTGTATTTCATTGTACAAGATCCTAAAGGATAAAAACCAGTTTCTACTCCAAAATTCTTTCTTGAAATATTTGTATAATGTCTTACGACATCAAGTTCAGATACTTCAGGTAAAAGCAAAGAGTCTGTTCTGAGTAAGTCTTGGTTTAAATCTAAAAATTGATATGTACTAGCAAAAGAATTGGGAAGTGAATATCCTATTCTACCTTCTTTAGATAATTCAAAGATCAGTTTATCGTATTCTACCATGATAAACCTCCTACTAAAGATACTAGTTCATCTATTTCTGATTTTTGTCTTTTTTCAGTGACCGCAAAGGTTACTAAATTTTGATATTTTTCATCATAATTCGATAAACTTATGCCTGCTAAAAAGCCATTATCGATACACGCTTTTTGTAACATATCATAAGGAATCAGCGTTTCTAAAACAAATTCTTTGAAAAAAGGTTGATTGAAATATGGTTTAAATTTACCAGTTTTAATCAATTCATCGTATAAATAATGTGCTCCTTGATACGATAGTAAATTGGCTTTTTTAAGACCAATTGGTCCTAGTAAAGCCAAATAAATTGTTGCATATAATGCCATTAAGGATTGATTAGAACAAATATTAGAATTGGCTTTTTCTCTTCTTATATGTTGTTCTCTAGCTTGAAGAGTTAATACAAAGGCTCTTCTGCCTTCCTCATCAAGGCTATATCCACAAATTCGACCTGGCATTTTTCTGACATAAGGTTTCAGTGTAGCTAAATATCCTAAAGTAGGTCCACCATAAGCAACATTCATTCCAAGGCTTTGGCAATCTCCTACTGCAATGTCTGCTCCATCAAGTCTTGGGGTCTTTAATACTGATAAGGTAGAAATATCTGCGTTTTCGATTAAAATAGCCCCATGTTCATGTACGGCTTTACTAACTTCTTCAAATGATTCAATGATTCCAAAAAAATTAGGTTTTTGGACGACTACTCCTGCAACGTGACTTCCAAGCAATTGTTGTAAATGAGATAAATCGGTAATTCCTGATTTTTCGTTAATAATTTCTACAGTTAATCCTTTAAATTTAGCATATGTTCTTACAACATCAATCACTGAAGGATGAACCGTACCAGATATTAATATTGTTTTTCGTTTGGTAATTGATTCTGCCATAAAACAAGCTTCTGCAGTTGAGGTCGTTCCGTCATACATCGATGCATTGGAAACATCCATTCCTGTTAATGTTTGAATCATGGATTGGTATTCGAAAATGTATTGCAAGGTTCCTTGCGATATTTCTGGTTGATATGGGGTATAAGCTGTTAAAAATTCTTGTCTTGAAAGAAGAGAATTAATGACGGCTGGTTCATAATGATCATAAAACCCAAGTCCAGTAAAAAGAATGAGTTCTTTGTTTTTACTTGCTATCTTTTCAAAATAACGTCGCAATTCTGATTCGGATAAGTGCGAAGGAATATTGTATTCTTTTTGAAACAAGACTTCTTTTGGGACGTCTTGAAATAAATCATCAATTTTATTGATTTTAAGGAAATTTTTCATTTCCTCAATATCTTCTATTGTATGTGGAAAGTATTTAAACACGATCTCACCTACTTACTTATGGCAAGGTATTCGCTACTACTTAATAATTCATTGATTTCATTTGGATTGGATAATTCAATTTTTAACATCCATGCATCAAATGCATCTTCATTGATTTTTTCAGGTTCTCCGATTAAATCATCGTTTACTTCAAGAACAACTCCTGATACTGGGCCAATTAAATCGGATGCAGCTTTTACAGATTCTACTGCTCCAAATTCTTCTTCTTTTACTAATTTAGATCCTACTTCTGGTAAATCCACAAATACAACATTTCCAAGTTGAGCTTGTGCAAAATCAGTAATTCCAATTAAAACGATATTTTTATCTACGACTTTGACCCATTCATGACTTTTTGTATAATAAAGTCCTTCTACTATTTTACTCATACATTTTCTCCTTTTGGTTTATAGTTTTTCTTTAAGAATTTTTTATCTCTAATAATTCCTTTAATTAATTTTTTGCGAATTTGTACGAAAACTTCCGTTCCGATTTTTGAGTACTCTATATCAATTAATGCCATAGCAATTGGTTTATTTAAACTAATGGATAAATAACCTGTTGTTACAACTCCAATTTGTATGTCATCTTTAAAAATCAAATATCCTTGCCTTGGAATCGACATTTCAGATAGTTCTAATCCGACGACTCTTCTTTTTAACCCTTGAAGAAGTTGAAGTTCTAATGCTTTTTTTCCAATAAAATTTGGTTTTTCTAGTTTGACAAACATTTTAAGTCCTGCTTCAAGTGGAGTGATTTGGTCTGAAATTTCATGACCGTATAATGGAAGTGCAGCTTCAAAGCGAAGAGTGTCTCTCGCTCCAAGACCACAAGGAACAACGCCATGTTCAAACAATTTTTGCCAAATGATTTTGCAAACATCGTGATTTCCGTAAAATTCAAATCCATCTTCACCTGTATACCCAGTTCTTGATACAATTAAAGGAAATCCTTGGTAAATAGTTGATTGAAACGTATAAAACTCTAAAAAACTTAAATCAAGTCCTAAAACTTCTAAAGCTTTTGTTTCTGCATTTGGCCCTTGTAAGGCAATTTGAGAAAACTCATCTGATACATTTTTGATAAGCACTTCAAACGAGGAGGTCTGTTCGACAATCCAAGCATAATCTTTTGCAACATTACTTGCATTTACTACTAGAAAACATTCTTCTTTGTTTACTTTATAGACAAGTAAATCATCCACAATTGTTCCGTTTTCATAAAGCATTAATCCATAAACTACTTTTCCATATGGTTTGGAAGTAATTTCATTTGAAAAAATGTATTCGACAAAGGCGATAGCGTCTTTTCCACTTACAATTATTTCTCCCATATGTGAAACATCAAACATTCCTACGTCATGTCTTACCGCTAAATGTTCTTGTTGAATCCCTTCATAAACAATTGGCATTAAAAAACCTGCAAAAGGTTCCATTTTAGCTTTCAATTCTTCATGAAAATCATAAAGACATGTTTTGTTCCATTCTGACATAATCTTCACCTCTAATAAAATATTATATCACAAGAAAGTTCCTTTAGAATAATAAATCTAAAAATTCAGTTTTTGATAAATTGTAAATGTATTCGCTTATATCAAATTCATCTAAAACCTTCGAAAAATCTGACTTTGTAAACGGAATATTGATAAAGTTTTTGATAAATAAATCTGGATCACTTACTAAAAAATAATCGCCTAACATGTTCATTTTTTTTACGATATTGTTTTTGAGTTCAAGGGAAATTTCAATCATTCCTGCAGGAACTTTTCCTTTTTTAATAATGGAATAATTCGGGTTTTTTCCGTAAATAAAATCTGGATTTAAATAAGATTTTTCTATTTTTTCAATTTGAATCATATCTTTCGTTGAAAGAGTCATTTCAGTATCACAAAGTTGTTTTCTCATAGCCGATTTAAACGTCTCAATGTCCAAATCAAAATGTTCTTTTAAATTGGTAACTCTTTTTCTAACAGAATCAATACCTTTGGAAATTAATTTTTCATTATCAGGAGTTATGGCTTTCACCATTACAGATAAATCGGTGTCATAAAGCATTGTTCCATGTACAATCGATTTGTCGTTTACTTTGTAAAAAGCATTGCCAGACACTTTTAAAGAATCAATTAAAATATCATTTCTTCCTGAAAAATATGCGTTTAATCCAAGGTTCTTTAATACATCTACTACTTTTCCTAAATACTTATCAAAAACAAAATCTTTATTGAAGTTTGGAGTAATAAACGAAAACATAATATTCGAAAAATCGGCGTATACACATCCTCCGCCTGATTTTCTTCTGTAAAATTCAATATTATTCGCTTTTACATAATCCAAATTTACTTCGTTTTCAATTAATTGATTTCTACCAAAAATAACCGTAGGATTTACTTGCCACATAAAAAAATACTCATCATTTGGATAGTGTTTTGCTAAAAATTCTTCTGTTGCTAAATAAAATGATAATCTTCTTACTTCATCTAACGGATAATTAACATATTTCATAGATTCACCTCAACAATATTGTATCATAATCCAAGAAAAAAGAGAGTAAAAATTTACTCTCTGTTTAAAAATTCTTGTATTCTTTTGGCTTCTAATTTAGCAATAAATTCAGTGAATGGAACAATATCTTTGTTTATCTTGTATTCATCAATTGTTCTGAAATACTCATCTCGTTCGCCTTTTGTAATGGAAAGAGGAAGGTATCCTTCTAGTTCCAATTGATAATTCAAAAGCAATCTAGCAAGACGACCATTTGCATCCATAAAAGGATAGATTTTTAAAATTTGTAAATGAGCATAAGCTGCTTTTGTTAAACCTTTTAATTCAGGATTTTCAAGTTCTTGAAAGTAATCGTTCATTTTTTTGAAAATCTTTAGATAAGTTGGCGGAACATGTTTCGCCCCAAGAATGAATAAGTCTCTTGTTCGATACACTCCTCCTGGAATCATATCATCCACAAGAATTTGATGCAAATCTTTTACAATGTTTTCTGTAATTGCTGTATTATTTTTGACTAATTTATGTACCATTTGAATCGCGTGGTAATTGTTAATAATTGCATTTCTCATGTGTTCGCTTTTATCAGGGAATATTCTTGAATGATCTTCTAACAAGAAACATACATCTTCAAAAGAAAAATCTCCATTATCAAAGCTTGTGGATTCATAGATATAAAGTCTATCAAATTCGTCACACAAAGATTTGAACTCTTCTTCTGTTAATGTTATTTTCTTGTCATTTAAAGCCTGTTTAAGAACTTCAACCTCTTGAATTTTCATTTCAATCACCTCATTTTTATATTATCATAGAAAGCATACGCAATCAATTGATTTACTAAAATTAATTAAAGAAAAAAGCAACCAAAAAGGATGCTTTTTAAGCGTTAACATTGTCATATGAAGTCTTGACAATTTGATAAACCACTTCTTTAGGTAAGTCCCCATAATTATTGGCTTTAAACCATAGTTCTTCCTTGGTGCCTTTGTTTTTTGAAATGGTAGGATATTTAATAATTAATCTGATTCCTTTTTCTAATTCATATTTAAAGGCCATACGATAATAATTTCCATAGTTCATCAAAACTAAAAATGGTTTTCGATCAACATAAAAAGTTATTTTTTCATCACTTAGTTTTGTAACTACTTGAGGCAATTCTCTAACATATTCAACCAATTTATCAAATGTAGGATCTAATGGTTTAAACATTTTAGGTTTTTCAATATAGTATTCTATCGAACTAACTTGTTTGTCTTGATTGCTAGTCTTTGAAAATTCTGGATCAACGTTAATGTCTTCATAAAGCATATTCGTTGGATCTAAATTTTGACCACCACTGACAATGGTTTGTTCTTTAGAAACCATAATCGTTTTCGTTGAATTTTTAGTTTTTTCAACTACATGTTCTTTTTCTTTTTGATCATGTTTTTTAGAAACAGGTGCTTCTTGTCTTACTTCATCAATTTCAGATTCAAGCTCTGTTTCTTCTTGATGTTTTTTCTTAAGAATTGTCATTACAATTGCATGAACAATGTAAAGTCCTATCGCAACTGCCCCAATTAAAATATGATTATAAGTGTAAAGGTCTCCATAAGCAGCGTTTGTAATTTTGTAAACCCTAATAAAACGACTTACATAAATGACTCCGGCCATTAATTCTACTAAAAAAACAAAAATGATGATTCGAACGAGATTACTTCTTGATTTGAATCCAGAAGCAATAATGTGACCAAATCCGATTAGATTAACGGTAGTTGCTAATAAACCTAGCAAAAAGACGAAATCGTAACCAGAACCACTATCTTTGTAAATAAAGTATGTTAAAGCTGTTAGATAAACAAGTGCTCCAATGGAATACATATACATTGGGAAAAACGCGGCATTGGCTGTAGAACGTTTTACATGTCCATACTCTTTATATTCATGATTACCGATAAATAAGAAAATTAAACTTAATATAAATAACAGACCGCCAATTCCTGCTTTGACATAAATTTCGTTGTCGCTCATTAATGGAAAGGTTAATCCCCACCATTGATGGATGTTATTCCAAGGTATAGCGACGGCAGAAACAAGCAATAGAGATAATAGAATCACTACATTTCCAAAAAACTTTTTCATTTGATTCACCTCTTTTTCGAATATATAAAAATTATATAACGTATGTATATTTATGTCAATAAACTAATCAGTTTATCTTAAATGATTTTCGATATAAATATTTAATTAGTAAACAATAGGGAAAACCAAAAATCAAACAGTATATTTCTAATATTTATCAGTTACTTTTTAGTTAAATTTTTGGCTTTATTTGTTATAAAAACTAAATATTGTGTTAATTCAAGCAAAGGTATTGCCTTTTTTTTATCAATCGTATATAATGAATGTATAAATTATCTGTTGACCTTAAGAATTTAAGTATGCGGGTAATTTCTAGAAAAAAGGATACTCGTATCCAAGGGAGGAATATTATGCAAGTTCTAAAAGAATCAGTCAAGAATGCGATCGTCGAAGGCGCAATTGCGGAATTCTTTGAACGCGGTTTTCAAAGTGCCAATATGCGTAGAATTGCAGATAGCGCGAATATTACTGTAGGAAATATTTACCGTTATTTTGAGAATAAGGAAGCACTATTTAATGCAATCCTTTTACCTGCGCAACAAGCAATTGACGATCTCGAATCATTTGACCAAAAGTTACACATTACACACATTGAAACACCAAAAGAAGCCAATCAAATCGTGACATACGTCATGAATGTGCTTCGCCCTTACACAAAAGAAATTTTCATCATGATTTTTAACTCAAGTGGAACTCATTACCATCAAGTAAAAAATCAATTAGAATCTTTGGTCATCAACAAAATCAAAGAATACTACCCAGGTAAGTTTAATGATTATTTCTTAAAAGTAGTAGCTTCAAGCTTTATTCAAGCGCTGTTTGTCGTATTTAGAGACAATGTAAATGATGCTAAGAAAATTCAAGAAATCATTGTACAATTAATCGTCTTCTACTTCCGCGATGTAAACAACCGTTTATTCTAAACAAAAATACTGCATGAAATAAAAACGACCATTTATGGTCGTTTTTTTTACATCGTTTCTAATTTTCTCGTATCAATCTTTCCAATAATTGTTTTGGGCAAAGAATCTAAATACACGATTTCTTTGGGAATAGCATACATCGATAATTCTGATTTGATTGCTTTATGTATTTTTTCATTTAAAATAGCAGTTGAAACGGAATTATCTGTAACGACAAATAATTTAATCATAAATCCTTTTTCGATATCAGGAACGCCTACTGCGGCAACTTCTTTAATTTCTTTAAAATTCATCAATAAATTTTCGATTTCTGCAGGTAAAACTGGGATTCCAGAAACTTTAATTATTCGTTTTAATCTTTGTTTAAAATGAACATAGCCTTCTGAATCTAAAAAACCAAAATCTCCTGTTAGAATCCATTTTTTGGATTTATCATCTATTAAGAAGGTTGAAGCGTTCGTTTCATCATCTTCTAAATATCCATTCATCATCGTATCACCAGCTACAATAATTTCTCCTGGCACATTGGTTTCAAGTATTGCTCTTGTCTCTACATCGACAATTTTCATATCAATTCCTGGAAGAGGTTTTCCAACACTTGTTTGTACATGTTCTTTTAACGTGTTAACCGAACAAACAGTAACAACTTCTGTTAACCCATATCCTTCTAACAATCTTGCTTTTGATCCAAATTCTTTCATCAAACGATCAAATCTGTTTTTTAAATCCAAAGCAACATAATCTCCCCCCACAAATGCTTGGTGAAGATTTTGTAGATGTGTCCCTCTGATTTCAGGTTTGCTTAATAAGTTTTCAAATAAAGAAGGAACTCCAATAACATAATTAATTTGATTTTTCTTAAGCAATTTAATTGCTTGAAGCGCATCAAATTTTGGCATTAATGTGTTAATTCCGCCATTACAAAGCATTGCATGAACGCCCATACATAATCCAAACCCATGAAACATCGGTAAAACTGCAAGCATGTATTTATTTGAAAACTGACTTTCACCTAAAATAAATGAAGTTTTAGCTGCTAAACTATTAATGGCAAAACTTGACAATTCAATTGTTTTTGGTTCACCTAATGTTCCACCACTGTGTAGATATACAGCGGTTCTTTTTGGGTCAATTTCATCATTTCTTGTAATGGAAGATTCCTTTAACAATGCATTAAAAGAAAGAACTTTATCTGAGTATACGATTCCTTTTAATTTTTTTGCGTTAATTAATTTGTATCCAATTTTTTTAATCATTCCAAATTCTGATGTAGGATTTGCAAGAATCATTGTGATGGATGAATCAGCTAACAACTCTTTATAATGATCGTAAAATGTATCCACAACAATAAGCGTCTTACTTCCTGTTTTTTCCATAAACCTTCTCATTTGGTTGGGAGGCGTAAATGGATGGACCATATGGCAAATTGCTCCTATTTTGTTTACTGCATAGAATGCATAAATAGCCTCAAATATATTAGGCATTGCCATTGTTACGACATCTTTTGAAGTAATCTTAAGCTTTAATAGAGATTCACTTACTTGATTAATTCGCTTAATTAATGCTTCGTACGTAATGAATTTGTCCATAAATAATAATGCATTATTTTGTGGAATTCTTGCGTTGGTGTCTTTGATTGCATCGTATAATGATAAATTTGTATTCATTAAATCATTCCTCCTAATTTATAGTCTATAACCTAAAAGATACCCCAAAAGATATACTAAAGTTAAAATAACAAGTTGATGTGTTACAAATATAATTAAAGATTTTTGTCCAGCAAAGACAAAAGGACGGTTCCATTTTTTATCAAGACCTGGAAGTAGCGAGACTCTTTTCGAATAGAATAAATTTCCAAGTACGGTACCAACCATTATTACGCCAGTGTAAGGGATGATTCCAAAATAGTCTGCACCGTATCCTTTTAAACCTATGATAATTTCAAAAAATCTGGAAAAAGTAATGGTTTCATAATAAGAAACTTTCCACCACTCAATATAAAATCCAATTCCAATAATAATGAGACCAAGGGCTAAGATAAATACATCATTATTCCAAATTTTACGAAACAAATAAGTAAGAAGTGTTCCAACCGCAAATAAGTGAATGATTCCAAATAGAATACCTATTTGCAATCCTGAAACGACTTCGGTTGTCATAGTAATAACAGATATTATAATGGCTACAGCTAAAAATTTTAATCCTCGTTTTAAATTGGAACGGCTGAAATTAAAACTGATACCTGAGACCAGTAAAAAAATCGCTACGAACACAATATGCCCATATGCCCTAAGAGCAGATTCCCAATACAAAGAGGCAAAATCATATAACCATTCCATAAAAGGACTTCCAACGGAGTAAAAATTACTAAACCAATTTGGTAAACTTTTTAAATCGAACATTAAATGATCAAACACCATTAATAAAATGGCTAACCCTCTTAAAAAATCTAATTCCCAAATTCGGTATTTTTTTACTTTTTCCATCAATTTCACCCATATTCATTATGTCAAGATTATATTATAAATTCTCCTCTTTGTAAACGCAATCAAACAATAAAATTAAAACATACCAATAAAAACGTACACAATAACGTATATTAGGTAAGAAAATTCTTTTAGTGAATTGAGTTCACAATATAACTTGATATGGTATAATTATCATCAAGGTGGTGAACGGGAATGTATATAAACTTCGATGACTATATCGAATTACTAAAACTAAAGGACGATAAGGCATTTGAGCTTGTTTATGAGCATACAAAAAGAGGCGTGTTCTCGATAATTATCTCGATTGTAAAAGATAAAAGCGAAACCGAAGATTTGATGCAAGAAACATATATCAAAATGCTTAAAAATATTAATTCTTACCAAATAGGTCGTAATTTTAACGCTTGGCTTTTGCAAATCGCAAAAAACATAGCAATTGATTTTTATCGCAAAAATCATAATGTAACTGCCTATGATCCGCAAGAACAATCTTATATTTTTGACAAAGCGGCTTCTTTAGAAAATGATTCATCTCCTCATGAAGTAAATGAATTACTGAAACCTCTTGATGATGAAGAAAGACAAGTTGTTTTATTAAGAATCGTTTCAAATACTAAGTTTAAAGATATTGCAAAGACACTAGACAAACCATTAGGCACTGTCTTATGGATCTATAATAAAGGTATAAAAAAACTAAAAGACACCGTTAGAAAGGAGTAATCATGAAAACAAGACAAATAAAAATGTTGATTCGAGAAACAGCATTAAAAGAAATGCCAGAAATTTTAAACAAGATTGATTTATCTTCGATTGAGATTATTCCAGCTTTTCAAGAAGAAAACGCTAAACCTTTCACCTCTCTTCGAAGAGTCTTAACTTATTCTTTTTCTTTCTTATTTATACTAGTTTCTTCTGTCCTTATTTTTAATTCATTATCGAATCCAGTATCTCCTTATGAGGCAGCGCTTGAAAATGAAACGGAAATAATTGGATTTCAAGCAGTATCAGCTACCTCCTTACTTTCTGAATCTTTTACAACACCACTTAGTTTATCTATGACCAGTGATACTCCTTCTATTTTACTTCTTGGAGGAATTGAGACGACATCTGTCATTGAGTCAGAAATTGATATCATTAATAAGTACTTAAACATGATGGAAGTTGTGATTGGTAACAAAGAAACTCTTCTTTATCAAAGCAAACTGTCTGAAGATGATGCTTATCAAACTCAAATTTCATTTAAAAGTATGGATTTACTCGGAAATTTAGTTCAATTTCAACTATACTATAACACCACTCAAGACGGAGATTTAGAACTAATAGACGGAATTATGATTCATAACGAAATAACCTATACCATTCATGGCGAATTAAGTAACTCAGGTGAAGTAATTCAATCACAATTCCAAGCTTCAATCGATGAAAACAATTATGTTATCGTACAAGACATTACCGACACTACCGGACAAAAGTTTTTATATAAAATATATGAGAATGCAAGTTTAATTAACGAAAGCGAAATTTCTTTAGACTTAACAAATACTTCCATTAAAGCAAAAATTAATACTCGTTTTCAAAACGAAAACTGCCAAATGAATATTGAAAAAGCTGACAATGGAGCAGCAAATTCTGGATTCAGTGTAAATTATATCTTAAACAACGAAACCTCATTAGTTGGTCAAATCGATGTATCTGTTGAAATGAATCAAGTCTCTGGAATGTATCAATATCGCTATACGATTACCGAAAATGAAGATACCGATGAAATTATTTGTAATCGACAAGACAAAGGAAATACTCAAGCAAATGATGATGATTTTACTACCGATGATGATTCTGATGATTCAAACGATACAAATACTACTACATCACAATGTCCAGGACGAAGTGATAATTGTGGTAAAAATTGTTACAACGAAGATTATTTAATAACTTCGATCAAAAATTTGAATGTTATTTAAAGAAAAAGTTATACTTTTTAAAGTATTAACTTTTTTTTCCAATAAAAAAGCATATTTTTACGTATATGAAATAGATAAATATATTTAGGAGGAAATTTTATGAAAAAATTATTAGCAACCCTTTTCGTATTTGCGATGGGACTTGGTGTATTTGCTTGTACAAGTGCTCCAATTATTGAAGAAGTAGTTTTAGAAACAGATAATCAAGTATTTGCATTACAAGCTGTTTCCGCATCTAGCCTTATTGAATTAAGTACTGTTCAAGCTACAGCTTTACCAGTAGGCCTTGTTGTACTTGAAGACACAACTGAAACTCCAATCGTGGAGGAACCAATTGTAAGTACTGAAATCGATGAAATCAATCGTTACTTAGCAATGGTGGAACAATTCTTAGGAAGCGACAACGGGTTAACCGTTACTCAAGCTGTCTCGGATTTACCAGAATGGGAATATATGATGACTTATACTTCTGTTGATTTACTTGGAAATCCTCATACTTATATTCTTTACTACAATGAAGAAAGTTATGCAACCGATGTTGTCATAGACGATACTACAACTACTACTGTTACAACGGAAGAACCTGAAGTAACAACTACAGACACAGAGACTACAATTACCGATCCACTTTCTATGGATCAAGACATGATGCAAGATCAAGACAATGAACATAATTTCTGTTTTGAAGATGACGAAGATGATTCAGTTAAATATCTTATTACTGGAATCTTAGTAGATGGCGATCTTGTTTACAATGTTGAAGGAAAACAAATCGTTGAAGATGATGAAGAAGTATTAAGACTTCGTTCTTATATCGATCAAGATAATTATGTTAAAGTAGAATACAAAACTGAAAACGATGGCGAAGAAAGCAAATTTTTCTTTGAAGTTGTTCAAGATGGTATTGTTACTTCTGAAAGCAAAGTTAAAATTTCAAACGAAGATAATGAATTAAAAGTAAAACTTGAAATCGTTGAAGGTTTAGCTTCTGCCTCATTTGAATACAAAGAAGAAACAGAAGATGGCGTTACTTATATTAAAATTCGTTATGAATTAGTAACTGCAGATGGAACGGAAGAATCTGGCCAAATCAAATTAATCGCAACAATTGATGAAGTAACTGGCGAAGTAATCTATTCTTACCAAGTTCAAGATGATGGCGATCAATACATGCATGAGTACCAACAACATCACGGACATTATTACGGAGAAAACAATGGAAACTCTAACAATGATGACGATGATGATGATACAGATGACGATACATTAGATAATTCGAACTTATAAATCTATCCTTTTTTAGAAAAGACTCCTCTACATTCAATGTAGAAGAGTCTTTTTTTTAGTGATGATGATGGTTGAAACTTTGCGCTGTTTCTAAATCTTCACAATCCTTACCATGACATTTGGAATTCTCAAATTCAATTTCAATCGTCGCATGCAAGATTTTTAATTCTTCAAGTAGTTGATGCATTTTCTCTTGTGCTTTCATTAGTTCTTCTTTTGAAGTATCTTGTTTAATTACAGCGTGGAGTGTCAGTAAAGGAATTTCTCCTTCTAAACTCCAATAATGGATATGATGAATATCTAAAATAATCTTTCCATCTATTAAGGTTTTTTTAATGGAAGAAATCGAAGGTTCTGTAGGCGCTTTTTCTAAAAACACATAAACAATTTGCCTCATATTCTTAAAAACATGAAACAAGATATAAAGAGTAAAAACAATCGATAAAATCGCATCTAAAATGTAAAAATCACTAAAGCTCATAATGATACTTGCGATTAAAAGTGCTACCCATCCCAAAACATCTTCAAACAAATGCAAACTAATGACTTTTTCATTTATCGATTTGCCTTTGGAAGCATTAAGAGCCGCAATTCCATTTACCACAATACCAATAACCGCAAACCATAAAACCGTATTTACGTCAATCATTTCCGGATGAATGAGTCTAGGTATAGCTTTAATGATAATGATGGTAGATCCTATCAGCAGAACAACTGATGAGATAAGTCCTCCAAGTAAAGAATATCTTTTGTATCCATACGTATAAATTTTATCTGGTTTCTTCTTTGATTTTGATTCTAAAATCATTGATAGTCCAATCGATAAAGAATCACCTAAATCATGAATACTATCTGATAATAAAGCGATACTATTTGTAAGTAAACCTCCAACAAATTCAAAAACGGTAAATAATAAATTGAGAATAAACGCAATCGATAATCTGTTTTTTGTTTTGTTTGCATTCATAAAAAATTCCTCATTTCTTGAAACAAAATGAATCATAAAAAGTAGTAGTTAAGCAATAACTCCTTCAGATAACCGTTCTATTTGATGTGTTTCTAAATAAGCCTTGTTACTATTTTCAACGACCGCAATGATTATAAAAAGCATAATCATAAATTGTGGCATAAAGTAGACATTGTCAATCATTCCATGCGCCATAGCCCCTAAAACAGAAATACTTAAAATAAGTGTTTGAGGTTTTAATTGATAGACAAACACTCGAAACATTTGATAAAATTGAATCAATAAACCAATCAATCCAACCGCTCCAAATGTGGCCATAGTATGTAGAATGGTATTATGATACATTCGATAATCTCCAAGAGCGTCTAACCTTGCAAAAATACCTGCCCCAAATAATGGATGTGCTAAAAAAGTAGCAATAGCATCTTTATAGATTTCTATTCTTCCAGAATCATCTAATAATAAATTCATAAATCTATCATAGATTGCGGAAAACAAATCATAATTATAGATAGATAGCAACGTTAATATCGCAATGGTTAAAGCAAAATTTAAAAGAGTTAACTTCCAATTCGACGATTTCAATAAGAAAATGAGTACTAAGATAAAAATAAGCAAGAATGCGAGAATGCCACCTCTAGAAAGAGTGAAAAAGAGCATGAGTATTTCAAAAATTCCTAAGAAAATCCAGAAGAAATTAATTTTTGATGTTTTAGCAAAATAAAAAGTGGTTGGAATAAACATAATTAAATAGGTCGCAATAAAATTAGAAATCCCCCAACCAAGATCGATGGTTTTGTGTTCTAAAGCATACAGAACATCTTCTACTCTTATATAATAAATCAATACTTCAAAAGAAATCAATACTCCTAGTATCATCATCATTTGAAGTAAGTAATCTATGTGATTTCCTTTGATTGAATTAACATAAAAGAAATAGATAAAAGCATATACAAGTCCAATTACTCCATAAAAAATATAATTGATATTAATAAATTCGGCATTAATAGAAGATAAAAGCATCGCAAGAAACATTAAAGCAATTCCTAAGGTCATCTTGCCTTTAAATATGTTAACTTTAAACCGAATGATGTGAATCACAATACCCAAAATCAAAACGATAGGTGTTAGATATAAATACAAAGGAATGTTATTTAATGTCCATTCTGTTTGACTAATCATGAATAAAGAGTTAAGTAAAATAGGAATGGATGGCATAACATTTTTAAACAATACAAAAATGAGGAAGATAGCAGCTAAAAAAATCAAAAAGCCAATTTGCTCTAATTGAAACGTCCAAAAAAACAGTGTTAAGACACTAAGTAAGATAAGATAAGGAATCCCATAGAGTAATTTAGATTTATTCATTTAATCCTCCAAAGCTTTGCACTATTATTATACAATAAATAGAGCGGTTTTTACTAAAAAAATTGTCATTTTGATGTTTAAAATAATCAGTTTATATTACAAAGCATTAAAATCAGTCGTTTGAAACAGAATTCTTTTTTGAATGGCTTTAAGTTCAAAAACCATTAAAATGATACTAATAAGTCCAGAAAGTAGATCTGAAACTGCAAAGCTAATCCACACTCCATCTAGTCCAAAAAGAGAAGAAAATAAATATGCTAGTGGAATAAAGAAAAGAATTTGTCTTGATAAAGCAACAAGTGTCGCACGGATTGGATAACCAAACGATTGATACACGGCACTAATTACTACTTGAAAGCCAACCAAGATAAAACCTATCGAAATTATTTTAAAGGAACTTGTTCCATAAGTGATGAAGAATTGATTGTGTGATTCACTAAACATCACAAAGATAGTATGTGCAAAAAGTTGAACAAATACGAATCCAATAAAAAAGTAAACCGCAATCATTTTTGTTGCAAAAAGAATCACTTGTTTTAATCTCAAATAATTCTTCGCTCCAAAATTAAAGCCAACAATTGGCGCTAATCCTTGAACCAATCCAAAGCCTGGCATAAAGATAAAATAGATAACTCGGTTAATAACTCCATATATTGAAATATAAATTGCTGGATCTCCTTGTGCATATTTATTAATTAGATTATAAATAATAATTGCAATAAAAGCACCTGTTGCATTTCTTAAGAACGTAGGAGTTCCTATGATTAAAACTTCATTTACTGTTTTAAAATCGATTTTAAACCATTTCTTTAAGTTAATATGTAAATTAGATTTTTTAGAAATTGCTTGAATAAAGATGTAAATAAAAGCAATACACTGAGAAATAACTGTAGCGATTGCTGCTCCTTTTACTCCAAGGCCAAACCCAAAATCAAAGATAAAAATCGGATCAAGTACGATATTTAAAAGCGTTCCAATCATCATAGAAATCATCGCTACTTTTGCTCTTCCTTCTGCTCTTGTAAGGTTGTTAAGTACCATAGAAAGCGATAAAGGAACTAATCCATATAAAATAATGGACATATAATCTTTTGCATAGCCAATATTAGATGAAGTTGCACCAAAAAAGACAAGTAATTTGTCTAAAAAGATAAATCCTAATACCGAAAAAATTAAAGCTCCAACGAAATCAATTCGTAAAGCAGTATTAACGGATTGCTCCATTTTTTCTGTATCATTTCTACCAAAAGCACGAGAAAATACCGAAGCACTTCCCATACCAATCATTAATCCTACTGCCATCACAATCATTTGAATCGGAAAAGCTAAGGCTAATCCTCCAATGGCTATTTCCCCAGCACCTTTCGCAACGAAAAGTGTGTCAACGAAATTATATAGGGCATTAGCTACCATTCCGATTGTTGCTGGAATGGATAATTTTATTAATAATTTCTTTACGTTATATTTACCAAGTAATTCATTGTTATCCATCGTCACAAGAAACACATCCAATCTTGTAGATTATAGTATACTCTTTCTCAAATAGCAAGAATAATACATCCATTCTGGCTATCCTTTATAAAAGAAAAAAGACATTATTCTGTCTTTTTTTAGTTTTAAAATGCAAGTAAAAATTAAAACCATTTTCTTTTCTTGAAAAAGAGAATCATTCCTACTGCTATCACGAGACAACTTCCTGCAAAAACATAAATTCCATTGGGGCTGTTTAACCCAGGAAAATCAACAAAATTCATACCAAAAAAGCCTGCTAAAAAAGATAAAGGAATAAAAATAGCACTAAAGATGGTTAATGTCTTCATAATAGCGTTCATTTTATTTGAAACATTATTGATGTGAACATCAAGTAAGTTTCTAAGCAATTCTCGTTCGGTTGTAATTTGGTCGTTGATTCGCCTTAAATGGTCTGTTAAATCATCAAAATATTTATAGATTTGAGCTGATAACAATTTGGTGTTTTTAAATTCTGCTTTCACAAAACTTTCATAAATTGGATCGATATTACTTTTTAAAAATAATAGTTCTTTTCTTGAATTATAAAGGTCAGATTGATTGGTTGATTCCAAATTTATAATGTCTTCTTCTAAGGTAAACGTGCGATTTGATAATTCTTTTTGTACAAAAATATCGTTATCAATTACTGTGTCTAAAATAGCATAAAACAAGTAATCATGTTTCATTTTACGAATAGACCCTAAATGATTTTCAAGCCTTTTATACATTTCGTCGAAAAGATTGACATTGTGTTCATGAAACGTAAGCACTTTATCTTCAAAGACTAACAAAGACAAATAATCATGTCTTATCTCGTTTTCATGAAGATAGGCATAACTTAATACGCAGAAGATATACTCATCAAAAAATTCAAGTTTATTTCGTTGATTCACATTTAAAATATCTTCTACTACCAATGCATCTACATTGTATTGTTCGCAAAAAGACTTGATTTTAGCAGTATCTTGCAAGCCTTTCACGATAAACCAATTAACACAATCTTTCATTAAGGTTAAATCGGTTATGGTTTCTAGCATACCGTCATTATAAATGATATGAGAAATTTCAGTTTGAACATTATGAATCCCAGTATAAATTGCGGCTCCAGGAGGTTGATTTTTCTTTAAAAAAACATTCATAGAATCATCCTTTCACTTGTTGATTTGCTGATATTTTTAATGTTTCAGATTTGATTAAATCAATAATTTCATCAATTGGTTTTGCTTTACTAAAATAATATCCTTGGTAATAATCGTATTGAATGGACTTAAAATAATTCAACTGTACTTCTGTTTCAATTCCTTCTGCTATAATGATAAAATTCAATGATTGTCCTAATCCTTTAATTGCCGTTAATAATTGTTTATTTGTTTGGTTCATGTAGTTTTGGATTAATATGATATCGACTTTTAAATGCGTAAGTGGTAATTCAGCTAAATGATTTAATGACGCATATCCACTTCCAAAATCATCTAATGCAATGTTAAATCCTAATTCTTTTAATTCAGAAAGTATTTTAACTACATCTCTATAACTAAATATTTTTGACGTTTCAGTTGCTTCAATAACAATATACTTGCTTTCAACATCATATTTAAGAAGAATTTCTTTAATCTTCTTAATTGATTCTTCGTTTAAACTTAAAACAGAAAAATTGACTTCAATGATATAATTTTTGTTAATTTTTTGAAGCCGTTTTAAATATTCACAAGATTTAGCAAACACTTTTAAATCAATCATGGTAATGGATCCATTTTTTTCAGCGATATTAACTACCTTTTGCGTGTTAAAATAAATACCATTTTCTTGAATTCTTAGTAATGATTCAAATCCAATAATTTCATTCGTCTTTAAACTGACAATCGGCTGTAAAAATACTTCAATTTCATTATAATCCAATTTTGATAGTTTTTCTTCTAATTCTTGCTCATCATAAAAATCTTTTCCTATCTCGTGATTATAAAATAAATAATTATTGGTGGTTAGTTCTTTCATTTTATACATAGCAATATCTGCAAACATTATCAGTTGCATCATGGAAGACGCATCGTTAGGATAACTTGAAATTCCTAAACTCATAAAGATTTGATATTGAAAATCATTAATACCAATTGGGTGTTCCAGTAATTGATTGATTTTACTAACTAGCTTTAATACTTGATCTTTTTGGGCAGATTGAATGATGCATACAAACTCATCGCCTCCCCAACGGTAAAAGTGGATGAGATCATTTCCTAACTTTGTAAATCGACGAGATAATTCGAGAAGAATTTGATCTCCTATTGTATGTCCGTAAGTATCATTTAACATCTTAAAATTATCAAGATCTCCATACAATAGGAAAAATGGTCGTTCTTTTTTAATTAAGTGAATCATATCTTCTTCTAATTTGTGCCTGTTTGGCAATTTGGTTAGATAATCAAAAAAGATTAATTCTTCCGTTTGTTTTAAATATTCACTGCTTTTATAGTAATAATAGGCAAGACCAAGCCCAATTGCGGTAAAACAAACAAAAGTTAATACAATAAAAATTATATTGGTACGATTAAATGTTTGCATATAAGTTTCATTCACAATTAATCCTAGTTGCCAATCATAAATTTCTGGAGATACTTTATCATAATAATACATATTTTCTTCATTAAAAGCTAAATCATTCATGACCGAAATATTATATTGATTGTAAATAGCATAACTAAAAACATCACTTTGAGATTGGTCGAATATACCAATTAAATACTCTTCAGACATACACACATTGATAAAACCTACAAAAGTGTTTTCTGAGTAAATTGGATTTCGAAAGGCAAGTCCGCTGCAACTATGGTTTTCATCACTTAACAACCCAGAAATGGTGATTAATCCCGTTTCTTCTGCGTTTAAAACATCTTCTCTTACTTCTTCTGATAATTCTAAATATAAATTTCTACCGATTGCTGAAACCAAAGAATCCTGATAAATATAAGAAATAATCCCAAGCGGAGCGTAAGAAACATTTTCAATTCCTTCATTTAACGCCACTAGTCCTTCTACATAATTATTTAATTCTGTTTCAAACTCTGTGTCAAGTGAAGCTAGGATAAAATATTCCAGTCCAATACTTTTTTGAATAATATCATTCATGCTTTGTTCAATTGAATGGATCATGAAATCCGCTTCTTTTTGAATATAGGCTTTGTTTGAATTTTCTCTAATAATCGTAAAGGTTAATGCTATTAAAACCCACAACAAAAAAACGATGATAGGGACAATGAAAGATAATCTATTCTCTCTTAATCTTCTTTTCATAGCATAACTCCTTTTGTTCAAAGTAGATGCAGAAATAAACTCTTATCTATCTTATCTAATGGCCAAAAAATCTTCTAATTTAACTTATCATTACCTGTTTCTAGTATATACTTTACAATCTCTTGTCCTAGAAAACAAACCAAAATCAATGAGCGCTCTTCGAAACAAAGGAAAATCATCAACAATTCGTTTTAATTCCATGTTAATTTCCTTTTCAGAATATTCGATATCAAACTCAAATTTATTAGAAAGGATGATAAAAATAATAACTTTATTTTTTTGTTTAGATGGGAAGCAGAATAATCTTCCATCTTTACCAAAAAATCGAATGGAATCAATGATATCCTCTTCCTTGATTTCAAATCGATCCATCAAAATTTTTTCTATATTAGTTCTTTCCATATTTGTACTCCTTATCTGCTCCAATCATTTCATTAATTAATACTGAAATGGTAAGAATTTCATCTGTTTAAATCATTGTTTTTACCAGTTTCAATGGCTACATTCCCCACTAGGCGTTCATCAAGAAACGTTTAAGTTTTGTGAATTAGTTTCTTCTTTAGCCCTATATGTTTTTTTGATAAAATTAAGTAAGTAATGTTTAAACAGAAAATCGACTCATTAACACATAAATAAATTATATCATATTTATTTTGTAATACCCCTGTGCCTTCTATAAAAAATAAAAAAACGTTTTTCCTCAAGAAAGAACGTTCTTTACTACCACAAATATTGAATTTTCCATTTTATGATTGGTACCGGTGGCCGGACTCGAACCGGCACGCTTTGTGGGCAATAGATTTTGAGTCTATCGTGTCTACCGATTTCACCACACCGGCATAGCAATCATTATTATACACTATTTATTTTTAAAATAATAGTTCTTTTTTCTGAATTTTTAAAGAAAAACAACCGACTTTTCAGCCGGTTGTTTCTTATTTTTTTGAGAGTTCTAACATATCTTCGGAATATTGATTGGTATATAATTGGAAATATTGACCTTTTTTGTTAATTAATTCTTTATGGGTTCCTTCTTCAATCACTTTTCCATCCTCTAAAACTAAAATTCGATTCGAATGGACTATGGTTGATAAACGATGCGCAACAATAAAAGAAGTTCTGCCTTTTAAGAGCTTGTTAATTGCAAATTGAATGACTTGTTCGGTTTCGGTATCTACAGAAGAAGTTGCTTCATCTAACACTAAAATCTTAGGATCAGCTAAAATGGCTCTAGCAAAAGAAATTAATTGTTTTTGCCCAACCGATAATCGAGATCCTCCCTCGCCACACTCCGTTTCATATCCGTTTTCAAATCTCATAATAAACTCATGAGCTTCAACGGCTTTTGCGGCTTGAATCACTTCATCGTCAGTTGCCTTTAAATTGCCATAACGGATGTTTTCCATTACATTACCACTAAAGAGATGAGGAGACTGTAAAACGTAGCCTAAATTCGAATGTAGCCACCCTAAGCTTCTTTCTTTGTAATCAACACCATCAATTAGGATATTTCCTTCGGTTGGCTCATAAAATCGGCAAATCAAATTGACAATCGTTGATTTTCCTGCTCCAGTATGACCTACTAGTGCTATAGATTCTCCCGCTTTCACGTCTAAATTAAAATCCGTTAACACTTGTTCCCCTACATGATATTTAAAGGATACATGTTTAAATGTAACATCTCCTCTTAATGGTTCAAAGTTTTCTAGTTTGTAATCAAATAAGGTTCCATATTTATCAATGACTTCTTGTGTATCAACAATATCTGGTTCTGTTTCAATTAATGAAACAATTCGCTCTGCGGATGCTTGTGCTTGCTGGAACCTTGCATAAATAGATGCAATGTTATTTACCGGTTCAAAGAATTGCCAAACATAGTTGGTAAATAAATAAAGAGTTCCCACACTGATGGCTAAATTAAAAACCATGTTTCCGCCAACATAATAAATAACAGCAGTCGCAATCGAAATCAAAAAGATAACGGTTGGGAAATATAATCCTTGTACCATCGCTGCGCGAATTGATTGACGCTTCATATCTGAAGTTAAATCATCAAAATCGCCATAGTTTGAATTTTCAAGTACAAGTGTTTTTGTTGTAATCGCTCCGGTAATGCCCTCGTTATATGCTCCAGTAATTTTTGAGTTTACTTTTCGAATCGAACGATAGGACTTTAAGATGTATTTTCTAAAATACATCGATATGACAATTAAGAATGGTACGATTGCCATGGTAATTAATGCTAACTGCCAGTTGACAAGAAGCATGACTAAAATAAGTAAAATCATTAAGAATAAACCCCAAGTAAGATCGATAATTCCCCATGATAAGATATCACTTAGGTTTCTCGAATCCGAAGTCATTCTCGCCATAATCCACCCAGTTCTGGTTCTGTCATAATAAGAAAAAGGTAATTCTTGTAAGTGATGAAATGCTTTTCTTCTAATGTTAAAGGCAAGTTCAGTTTGTACTTTACCTGCAAGCAAGATAAACAGATATACCATCGTTGCTTGAATGATCATAAAAATCACGTATAATCCAATAAACAGTGGCAACTTCGATAAATCAGCAACTCCACTATCAATATTTGGTTTAATGATATCATCAATTGCAAATTTTGAAATGTAAGGATAAATGACATCGGTTGCGGCAAGTACAGACATGGCAAAAATACTTAAAATAACATATTTTTTTAATGGTTTCATGAAACTAAAAATCTTTTTCCAAACTTTCCAATCTAACTTCTGGGACGTAAAACTCTCTTCATCTTGTAATTGATCAAACATGTTCTTCACCGTCCTCTACTTGAAAATCTATTTTGGACTGAATATCCCAGATTGCTTTGTATAATCCATTTTGTAAGATTAATTCTTCGTGTGATCCGCTTTCTTTGATTCGTCCTTTATCAATCACTAAAATCCGGTCTGCTTCTTTGGCCGTTGTAATTCTGTGAGTGATGATGAAAACTGTGGAATCTTTCCACTCCTTCTTTAATGCATTTCTGATTTGAACATCTGTTTCGGTATCGACAGCACTTAAGCTATCGTCGAAAATTAAAATTGGTTTTGGTTTCAGAAGCATTCTGGCAATAGCAACTCGTTGCTTTTGACCACCAGATAACGTAACTCCTCTTTCACCAACTAAGGTTTGGTATCCTTTCTCGAAATGAACAATATCATCATGAACATGCGCAATTTTTGCGACTTCTTGAACACGAGATTCTGTTTGCATACGATCGGCAATCCCTATGTTTTCTTCTACGGTTTTTGAATATAAAAATGGTTCTTGTAAAATGATACCAATGTTTTCTCTTAAATGATGTTTTTCAATTTGTCGAATTTCGGTATCATCGATGTAAATAGTACCTTCTTGATGGTCTAAAAGTCGAACCATCAAATTCATAAGAGTTGATTTTCCTGAACCAGTTTTTCCTACAATCGCAATTGTTTCTCCTCTTTTTACTTTAAAGGAGATATCTTCTAATTGATGATACGTTGAATCATCAAATTTAAACGATACGTTTTCAAATAAAACATTACCGGTTATCTCAGGTTTTGTGGTGTGTTCTTCATCTCTATACTCATTTGGAGTTGAGATGATTTTGTCAAGTCTAGAAACAGCAACGGTTGCTTTCGAAAAATCTCCAACCAAACGTCCAAGTTGACGCATTGGCCAAATAATATTTCCGGCATAAGCTAAAAATGCTGTGTAAACTCCTAAAGTAATAATTCCTTTTGATGCATAGACAACACCCACAACAGCAATAAGACAAAATTGGGCAAAACAGATAAAATCGGTTCCACTCCAAAACATTGCCATTTTTTTAATTAAATTATAATCGGAAGTCGTGAAGGTTCTATTTAACTGGTCAAATTTTTCATCTTCATATTTTTCATTTGCAAAAGCTCTTACGACTCTAGCACCAGTCACGTTTTCTTGAACGTCGGTTGTCATAGTTGCTTCATTGCCTTCAATCACTTGAAACAGTTTTTCGACTTTTCGAAAGTAAATGGTGGCTATTAGTAAGATAACTGGCGCAATAATCAAAGAAATAAACATTAAATTGACATTCAATTTTGACATTTGCCAGATGGATAATCCTACGAGTAATACTAACCGAACGACTTCGACGATTTGATCGCTTATGAAGTGTTTGTACGTTTCAACATCGGTTGTACATCGTTGAATTAAATCTCCTGTTTCGGCATGAGAATGAAACTTATATCCTAAATTTTGTAATTGTCTGTATAAATTATTTCGTAATCTGTACCCTACTTTTTCTGAAAACAATGCTGTAAACGTTCTTCTAAAAAAGATAGAAATGGCTCTAATTAAGTCAAGTACAACCACCAAAGAAACAGTTAATAGTAATTGCTTTGCAACGGTATCTGCTTCAATAAAGTTAATAAAAAATTGCGGTAATCTTGATCCTTGATCACTAAATTTTAAAATATAGTCAATGATATGTTGACCAAACAATGGAATAATTGTTCGGATATAAGATATAAAATATAATAATATGAATGATATTATAAGTAATGGCCAGGATTTTCCCATCCACTTAAACATTAAATATAAAGAGCGTTTAACGCTCTTTTTTGGTGCGTTTTCTGATAATATTTTTTCCACATCGTTCACCTCGCTTCTATTAGATATGGAGTATTAGTATTTACATTTTTTCAATTACTTGCATCCCTAGAGTAACCATCCCATCATTTAAAATGTTTCGAACGATATATAAAAGATGCATTTTTGTATTTTTTTCAAGCAAATCTTCTACTATAATCTTTTCTCTTCCATAAAAACTATTAAATAGACTTGCTAAATTTAATAAATATTTGGCTAATACGCTTGGAGCATATTCGCTTGCTGCTTTTGCAATAATATCTGGGTATTGACTTGCTTGTTTCATGATTTCAAAATAGTGATCTTTTTCAAAAAGACTCGCATCGATTTCTCCATCAAATACGAAAGCATCTGATTGCAAAATGGACGTAATTCTAACAGAAGTATATTGTAAATATGGCCCAGTTTGGCCAACAAAGTTCACCATTTCTTCTAAGTTAAATTCAAAATCGTTTGCTCGGTAATTTTTTAAATCGTTGAAAATAATCGCACTAACACCTATTTTTTCGGCTATTAATTCCTTGTTTTCTAGAGTTGGATTTTTCTCATTAATGTAAAGTAAGCTTAAATGGATGGCTTCTTGTAAAACGTCCATTAAACGAACAATTTTACCTTTTCTCGTTGACATCTTTTTGCCATCTTGTAATACCAATCCAAAATTAACATGAACAATGTCATCTTTAAACTCATATCCCATTAATTCAATTACTTTTTGGATTTGAGTAAAATGAAGTTTTTGTTCGTTTCCTACAATATACAAAGCCTTATCAAAATGATAAGTGTTCTTGCGATAAAATAAAGCCGCTAAATCCCTTGTAATATACAAAGTAGACCCATCAGATTTTTGAATGAGTGCAGGAGGAAAGTCTTCTCCTAAATCCACAATCATTGCTCCTTGATCTAATTTTAATAATTCTTTTTCTTTCAACTCATCAATAACTTTCTGCATTTTATCGTTATAAAATGCTTCTCCATTGAATGAATCAAAATCAACTTGAAGTAATTTGTATACTTCCATATAATCTTTTAGGGATTCTTCTCTAAACCACGTCCAAAGCGCCACGTATTTTGGATTGTTTTGTTCTAATTCTTTAAAGATTTCTCTTGCTTTTTCTTCAAGAGAAGGATCATTTTTAGCTAATTCATGGAATTCAACGTATAATTTTACTAACTCTTCAATGGGGTTTGCTTTTACAGCAGCCTCTGATCCAAAGTTTAAATACGCATAAATTATTTTTCCAAACTGTGTTCCAAAATCACCTAAGTGGTTGATTCGATATACTTTATAGCCACATTTTTCAAGAATATTTCCAATGGAATGACCAATAATGGTAGAACGTAAGTGTCCAATTGAAAATGGTTTTGCAATATTAGGCGATGAATAGTCCATCACGATTGTTTTACCATTTCCAAATACATTATTTCCATAATTTTCTTGGTTCTTTTTAAAGTGTTCTATAACATTTAGGGCGTATACTTGTTTGTTTAGAACAAGATTTACGAATCCGCCCATTATATTTACTTCTGAAAACAGATTTTTAAACGGACTTATCTTAATTAAATCTCTAATCTCCTTTGAAATCAAAAGAAGAGGTTTTTTAAGCGTATTTACCACACTGAAAACAGGGACTGAGATATCGCCTTGTCCTGCCTTTTTAGGTTCTTCTACAACCATAGAAATTGGCATTAAATAAATTCGGCTTAACTCTTTCTCTAGGAACATTCTAAGTTCTAATTTTATCATTTCAATCATGATTCATCACCCTTTCACAAAAATAAAATTCGGACTAAAGTCCAAATCTATTTTTTATATACTTTAACATCGCTGTTTGTGAATAATAAAAAGTTATCTTTGGTTGTTTTAATGAAAGAAGTGTCATTTCATTTTTTGAAATGGCTGCATCAATATCAACCCACATTGGTTCCAATCCCATTTCTTCTTCATGATCTTCAAGTGATTTTTCCATAAAGTCGGTCACTTCTACATGATAATAATCTGAAAGAATTTTAACTGGTTTTCCTCTGAGTGATCTTGATTCTCTAATTTCTTCTGTTACACCAAGGTATTCGACAATCTTAATTTTGACTGCCCCTACTTCTTCTAATAATTCACGATATAAAGTATCTAATTTGGATTCATTTAGCGCTATTCCGCCTCCTGGAATTCCATACATTTGGTCTATTTTTGAGAACATTAATAATATAAATCCATCACGTACAATGATGGCTCGAACCGTTTCTCTGGTTTGAATTTTTGGTGGAATTTCTACTAAGGTGTCTGTAATTACCATTAATGGCTTCATTGTTATACTCCCCCAATCTATATTTCATCTACTATTGTAGCATATTCTATTTGAAATAGTATCTATTTTTTGGTTAATCACTGGTTAAGGTAACAATTTTTTCAAACATCTCTTGAATTTCTTTTTCTAATACAAGTATCCTTTCTTCTTTTTCAATGTATAGCATTTTATTCATATAGACTTCTTTTAAGAATAAAGATTGTTTTAACTCATCAATCTCTTTGTGATAGGAATCAATGTTCTTTTCTAACTCTTTTATCATTAATTTTGAAGAGATTGTTTTTTCTTTTTTAAATTTTGGTTCTGGATTTGGTTTTAACGATTCTAAATACGTTTTGTATTCATCATAATTTCCATCAAATACAATTACTTCTTCATGATAAAAAGCGATTATTTTTGTTGCAACTTTGTTGATAAAATAGCGATCATGAGAAATAAAAATAATGGGTCCTATAAATTCTTCGAAAATATCTTCTACAATATTTTTGGTCTCAATGTCTAAGTGATTGGTTGGTTCATCTAAAATTAATAATTCTGGTTCTTCAAGCATTAACAATAAAAGTCGTAGCCGAACCTTTTCTCCCCCACTTAACACTTTCACTTGTTTGAAGACATCATCACCAACAAAAAGCAATTTTGCAAGAAGGCTTCTTACTTCTCCTATTGTTTTACTCGGATATAAATTATGGATGGTATCCATTACATTTAATGATTCATTTAGTCCTTCTAAATTTTGATCAAAATATCCGATTTTCATGTCCTTATGAAATAAAATTTCTCCTGTTAAAGGAATGATTTCTCCGATAAGTGTTTTGATTAATGTGGATTTCCCGATACCGTTTGGACCAATGATCCCGATTTTTTCAAATCCTCGCATGGAAAAATCAATATTTGATTTTAGAATATCATCGTAACCAATCGAAATATCTTTTGCTTCCAAAATAATGGCATCCGTTGCTCTTTTACTTTTAAAAGAAACTTGTACCGCGTGTCGGCGATTAACTGGTTTTTCAAGTCGATCAATTTTATTGATTTTTTTAATGCGATCTTGAGCACTTTTTGCTTTGCTTGATTTATAGCGAAAGCGATCCACAAAACTTTGTAAATGATCGATTTGTTTGTTTTGTTTTAGAAATTGTTTCATTAAAAGTTCGTATCGTTTTACTTTTTCGATTTCATAATCATCATATTTCCCATAGTAGACACTTAACGTGTTTTGATCTAATTCAAAGATTTTGTTTACGATTTTATTGATAAAATATTTATCATGAGTCACAACAAATACTGCTCCATCGTATCGTTTTAAATATTCTTCTAACCACTCAATGATTTCGATATCCATATGATTTGTAGGTTCATCAAGAAGCAAAATATCTGGTTTGATTAATAATAATTTAGCGAAAGCGATTCTGGTTTTTTCTCCACCTGAAAATGTTGAAATTTTTCTATGATAATCTGATTTTAAAAATCCAAATTTTGATAAAATCATGTTGATAAACGTTCTAAATTCATATCCGCTTTTTATTCGATATTCTTCTTCAAGACTTGCATACCTTTTAATCAAGGCTTCGTCTTGATTTTTTTCAAGAAGGAGAGCATTTTCTTTTAATTTTGATTCCAAAAGGATAACGTCTTTAAAAACATCCTCTGCTTCTTCAATTAATGAGAAATCCATATTACTTAATACATCTTGACTTAAATAGCCGATTTTTGCTTGACTATAAATAAAAATTTCCCCAGAATCCGGGGAAATATCTCCTAATATCATTTTGATTAGAGTTGATTTCCCAACCCCATTTTGGCCAATGAGCGCAACTTTGTCATCACGATTCACTTCCAATGATACTTTATCAAAAAGGATATTACCACCAAATGTCTTTTTTAGGTTATTTATTTTTAGTAAGTTCATGAAATCACATCCCATCAGACAAATTTAGCGATAATTAGCCATGTCTTGCGCTTTAATTTTAACAGAACCACAAAAGATTTACAAGATTTTTTTATAAATTATCTCTTGTTTTCAAAAACAAGCTCATAATAATACATTTCAAGCCCCCATAACAAAACCGTTTCTTTACAAATAAATCCTACTTTTTTTAAGACATTTTGACTTGCAATATTGTGAATATCTGCTAGGGCAATGACTTCTTTTTGATGCAGAAAAATCGCCACTTCTTTCATTTTTAAAGCGGCTTCAGTAGCATATCCTTGATGCCAAGCTGATTCTTTAAACGCATACATTATTTCGTTTTTTTCATACTCTTTTACATAAGCATTTCCTGCATATCCAATTACTTCTTGCGAAATAGGTTCAATAACTGCATAAATGACATTTGGAAAATCGATAGAAAATGATTTGATGATATGAGTTAGCCAATTATGAATGACTTCTTCAGAATAGGCTTTTTTCCTTGGTAAAAATTCACAAACAGACTCATTGGTTAATAACTCAACTAAATCTAAAAAGTCCGTTTCTTGGAAAGGTCTGTATTCTAAACGTTTAGAATGAAGATTATATAAATCCATTTTATATCTTTTTATTCTTTTTCTTTAAATATAGATGATTCACAATAACCCCAAACAAAATGAAAAAGGAAATAATCAAAATGATCCACTTAAAGAAAGTAAAATACGGAGTACTATAGGCAAAAATAGGTGACTCTAAAGGATATCTTGCCATAACGATGGACGCGCCAATGTTTTCAAGTAAATCAAATATTACTCCTAAAATCGGCACAAACAGTATCCACGATAAATCTTTAAAATTCGATTCTTTTAAGAAATAGGCAGTCGATAATATTAAAAAAGTTCCATAGACGACAGGCCAAATTACATCAAACGAGATACGTAGATACACATAAGCGGCTCTTCCAGTATCTCCATAGATTTGAGCTAACCGATATAAATCTTCAGGTTGATAAAAGAAAAAGGTGTCTGGAGTTTCAAGTGAACCAGTTATAATTTCAGTATATTTTGCGACCACCGGTAAAACAATCAATAAAAATAAAAGAAAAATTATCGTAGAAATAAGAACATTCTTTTTGGTTGCCACTTTAAATGCAAATGCATTAAAATTTTTCATAATCGTCTTCCTTTCTTGATTCTTCCATCTTATGCTCTTGTTTATTGTATCAAGATTACTACTTCTTTTCAATAACATCTGATTAATATAAAAAAACTAGTTTCAAAAAATCCGAAACTAGTTTTAAATGATAATCTGTTTTTAATTGCCTGCGGCTAAGACGCGATACACCATTGAAGCAATTTCGTCGGTAAATTCATTCGAAAAAGCGATTAAAGGTTTTCCAGCAAAATTTTCAGAAATTGCAGGGTTATACGGATAATCCGAAACCATCGCTGCACGAATTTCATCACCATAAGTTGCATTTTGAATCATTTCGTATGTGGCAGTCAAAGCAGTTGTATATCCCACAATACTAGAGTTTTCATATGCATTGATTGGATCTAAAAAGAAATCAATGAATTGGTAAGCTAAATCTACGTTTCTTGCGTTAGTAGGAATAACCATTCCATCATAAAAAGCAATCGTATTTTCAGGCACAAAAATTCCAATATGAGACGTTAAATCTCTGGCTTCTTGAGCAGTGGTTGCTTCTGCACTTTTAATTAAATACGTATCAAAGAAATCTCCAACGTATACAAAAGCATAATCTAAAAGCCCCGCTTCAATGTTTTTCTTTAGAAAATCAGTGGACCATTCTTCGTATTGTCTTTGAGATAGAATGGTTTCTGATAAAGTAAGATTTGCTGCAGATGCAACATTTAAGGCATCTAGGTCATCAATTAACTCTACTTCATTTGCATAAATCATGGATAAAGAATAAGCAAATCTTGGCACATCATACATTCCCACAAGAAGTGGTCTTGAAAATGTATCTGCAGGATCTTCTTCAAACATGACTTGCCATTTTTTTGTTTCAATATAGGTTTCAAGTCCATCTAAACTACGATTATACATAATTCCAAAGACTCCCCAAAAATAAGGAATGGATACTTCATAGGCAGACGTGACATCTTCATTGTCTTTAAACATTTCTGCCATAATGACATTCACACCATCCATAAATGCATCTTGAGAATAGTTGGTTAATTTTGTTAAATCAATTTTTTGTAAATATCCATTCGTATATAATTTTTCAATCATATAATCGGAAGGAATGACAATGTCATAGGCCGTTGTTTGAGATACAACGCGTTGTTCCATTAATTCGTTTGAATCCGCATACGACCACTTAACTGTCACGCCATAAGTATCTTCAAATTCTGAGACTAGATCATAATTGATGTATTCTCCCCAATTCAATATGTATAACTTTGGTTTTGAACTACAAGCAATTAATAATAACGACAAAAATGCGGTGAATCCTACTACCATAAATTTTTTCATTTTGTACTAAACAGCTCCCCTATTAAAATTAGATTTTATTTTTAATTCTCTTCTTTTTTTGAATGATCCAAAAACATAAACACCTATCAATAAAAATACAACGGTAAATGATAGTAACGTGTTATAAGCATAAATCTCAGGAGACATGTTTAACCTGTACCCAGCATATATGAAAATTGACACATTGTCAAATCCGTTTCCAGTTGTGAAATAACTTATTACAAAGTCATCGATACTCATTGTAAATGCAATAAGCATTCCTGTAAAAATCCCTGATGAAATGGCGGGAATAATTACTTTTCTCATTCCTCTTGTTGGCTTGCATCCTAAATCAAGAGCTGCATCAAATAAATTGACGTCTAATTCGCTTAGTTTAGGTAATACACTTAAGACCACATAAGGAATGGAAAAGAAAACATGGGCCAAAAGCATTGTCGTTAACCCAAAAATATTTGGAAAAACAACCATAAATAATTTAAAAATTAACATAAGTGAAATACCTGTTACAATATCTGCATTTAAGATTGGAATTTGATTTAGCATTACCATTCTTTGCCTTTTCTTCTTCGTCATCGAATGGATTCCAATCGCAAATAAAGTTCCAAGAACAGTCGAAATGGCTGTAGATAGAAAAGCGATTAATAAAGTGTTTCGAATTACCCAGTACAATTCGCCTTTATTGATTAGGTTACTAAATAAATCGGTATACCAATGAAACGTCACATTTGTAAAATCATATACTGACCTATTCTCATTTAGAGAGTGAATTGCGATAATAATGATGGGAAGATATAGCATCAAAATGACTGAAATAAAAAACAGATATTTAAATACATTCAGAACGAAAGACACTACTTTTGCAACCTTAGGTTTTCGGAAGAACAATACTGTTTTTCGAATATACGATAAATCGTTTATTTTTATCATAGTAGTGTTTCTCCTTCCTTATCGACTTTGTTAAAGAGGAACATCGACCCAAGGATAAGAATGATGATTACAAGAGATAACAGACTACCATAATTATAATTGCTAAATAGGAAACTAGAATCTACTAATGTTCCGATAAAGATGATTCGACTATTTCCAAGTATTTCAGGAATAGCAAATCCAGAGAAACTAGGAAGGAAAACTAAAATGATTCCCGTTGCCACCCCTTTTAAAGATAAAGGAAAAGTAACTTTTAAGAACGTTTTCGCTTTATTTGAACCTAAATCCATTGAAGCCTCATGAAGTAACGGATCCATTTTTTCTAAAACGGTATAAATAGGTAAAATCATAAAAGGCAAATACGTTATCACAAGACCTACAACAATTGCAAGGCCTGTCCCTCTTATGTTCCAAACAAAGGACAACCCTATTAAATTTAACAAATCATTTACAATACTATCTGCACTTAACAAATTTGCTAAAGCACTTGTTCTTAAAAGAGAATTAGACCACATAGGAATAATGGTTAAAACTAAAATTACGAGTTTATTTGAAAAGGGAGATTTCGCTAAAATATAAGCCATAGGATACCCAAGGAAAAAGGCAATTACTGTCGCAAGAAAAGCATATCGAAATGAATTTGCAAGAGCAGTTCTTATCGCAGAATCGGTAAAAAGTTTATTCCAGCTTTCAAATGAAAACGTTGCGTTTGTAAAACTCATAGCGGTTGTTTTCATAAACGATAATAAAATCATCATTAAAAGTGGAAAAACAACTAGAATAATCAACCAGACCATGTAAGGAGATGCAAATCTCCCTAATCGTTTAATGTTCACTTGGTACTACCTTCATTAGATGAATTTCATAAGGATCTACTTTTAAACCGATTAATTCATCTACTTTACGATTTTCGTAGGTGTGAACCACAAATTCTTTTCCTTGAATCATAATACAAAGTTCAAAGTGAACGCCTTTGAACACAGAACTAGTAACTTTTCCTTTTAATAAAGCTTCTTCTGGAGAAATAATATCAAAATCTTCTGGTCGAATGACAACATCTACTTTTTCGCCATCAGCAAATAGCGTATCTACACAAGCAAATTCAAAATCCATGAATTGAACTAAATTTTGTTTTAAATAAACGCCTTCGAAGATATTTGATTCTCCAATAAAATTAGCTACAAATCTATTTTTAGGTTCATTGTATATACCAAATGGTGTTCCAATTTGTTGAACCAATCCATCTTTCATAACAACGATGGTGTCAGACATCGTTAATGCTTCTTCTTGATCATGTGTCACATATATAAATGTAATTCCTAGTTTTCGTTGCATTTCTTTTAATTCATATTGCATATTTTGTCTTAGTTTTAAATCAAGAGCAGCTAAAGGTTCATCTAACAATAAAATTTTTGGTTGATTCACAATGGCCCTTGCTATAGCAACACGTTGTTGTTGCCCTCCAGATAAATTTTGAACTTTTCTCATACCAAATCCTGGCAGACTCACCATTTTTAATGCTTGTTCCACTCGAACTGTAATTTCTTCTTTTTTTACTTTTTGACTTCTTAATCCAAATGCAATGTTATCAAAAACATTTAAATGAGGAAATAATGCATATCTTTGAAAAACAGTATTAATAGGACGCTCATAAGGTGGAAGCTCTGTCACAACTACTCCATTTAGAATGATATCTCCACTATCGGGCTTTTCAAAACCACCAATCATTCTTAGAGTTGTCGTCTTTCCACATCCAGAAGGTCCGAGCAAAGTAATAAATTCATTTTCATTTATGTATAAATTCAAATTATTGACGACAGGAACATCATCATAAATCTTTGTAACGTTCTTGAGTTCAATCAATTTTTTTCCCATAATTTTCTCCTTTGCCGATTAAAAAAATCAAGCAATATTATATATCGAATACCTAGGAATGTAAACAACTTTTTTAATATTTTTTATTGTTTTTTTTCAAACTTTTTTCCGTGATTTTTTGAGAAATAAATTTGAGTTTTTTTTCAGCGGTTAAAATCAAAAAAATCCCCGAGTTTTCGAGGATTTTAAAGTGTTTAAATTTTAGAAAAGTGATACGATTGCAATCCCCATATAGTACAGACCCATTAAGAGGAGCAACACTCCAATAATCTTTGAAAAAATCAGTTCTTGTTTTTTTGGAGTTGACGTTGTTTTAAATTTATATTTTTGAATTCCTTGAATGACTTTTGTACTATAAAATAAAAAACGAACTCCAACAAATGAAAATCCAAATCCTATAATAATTCCTAATACTTTCAAAGGTATATCCATGTTTCCACCTCGATCTTTTACAACAAGTACATTATACCAAAAAGATTGATTTTTTTCAAACAAAAAACATCATCTTGAGTGGTCAGTTTAAAAATTAAACATTCTAGGAGAGGAAATACATTTAATGAAAAAATTATTCGACCAAATGATGATGTTTATCACCTATTAAATTTTACACCTTTATTATATTAAAAATATTGGTTCAGTTGTTGAATTTCACAAAGATACCACAATTAAATTGTTAATGTTCAACGTTTGAAATTCGAATTTGAATTTTAGCTCCATTCCACTCATTTTTTAATGCTTGGATTTTCCCGCCATGTTTTTCAATAATGGATTTTGTAATCGTAAGTCCAAGGCCTGTATGGCCTTCTTTCCCAATTACGTAACGTTCCCATATTTTTTCTTTTATGTCTTCATCTATTCCTGCTCCATCATCATCAAATTCAATTAAGAGTTCCGTTTTTGTTTTAGTGAGTTTTATGCAAACTTGAGAAGTCGCATACCGAATGGCATTGGTTAGAATATTAACAAAAGCTACTTCAAGTTTTTCTGGGTCTCCCATAAAATAGATGTTTTCTTCTGATGTATCAAATTTTAATTCAATTCCTTTTTCTTTTGCTTGAATATCAACACTATTTAGTGAATCACCAATTACGTCTACTAAATTAATTTTGGAACGGTTTAAATTATCACCTACGGTATCTAAACGACCTAAATATAATATTTGATTAATAAAATCTTTTAATTTTTCACTTTCTCTCATAATTATATTACACGCATTTTCATTCTCTTCTTCGGTTAAAACACCATAAAGAATTGCTTCCGCATAACTATAAATATTCGTAAGAGGTGTTTTCATTTCATGAGAAAAATTATGTAAAAATTCTTGTTCACTCTGATTATATTCATAGACTCTTAGCTGGGCTCTTTCAATAGATAAAGCCAGCTCTTCAAGTTCGGCTATCTTAAAAAATGGTTTTTGTTGAGGTTTTGTTTCAACTGAAAAATCACTGGCATATTCTGTCAATATTCGTAAAGGATTGGCAAAACTTCTCGCTGAGAAGATGGAGATTAGCGTGATAGAAACCACTAAAAAAACTACTCCAATAAAACTAAGCAAATATAATTCTTGATTTTCTTCCATCAAGAATCCTTCGCCTCTAAAAACAAACACTTCATAATTTCCATCATTTAATACACTAGATGTATAGTAATACGTTTGAACATCGGTCCTAGCTCGATACACTTGATAAGTGCTATTCACTAAAAAAGAATTTTCAAAATTTATTTCTTCTTCTACAAAAGAAGAATAAAAGATATTTCCATCTTGATAAACCATTAATTCAACTTCTGTGAATTGTCTTGCGGAGTCCAGTGTAGAAGCAAAATCTTCATCATCCACTACATCAAGCTTTTCAACAATATTTTGATTCAAATCATAAATATTACTAAAAAGAAGACGATCAAGTCCTGCACTGATGACAATACCTGTTAGAAGTGCTGCAATTCCATAGCATACTACAAGGAGTACACCATAATAGATAAATAGTTTATTCCTTATTTTCATAATCAATAATATCCACTTTCTCTAAAACTTTATACCCATAACCAAAAACGGTTTTAATTTCTACATTACATGAGACTGTAGCTATTTTTTTCCGAATTCTTTTTACCAAATCATCTACACTTCTTGTTCCATCAATTACTTCCCATTTCCATACCAAACGAAACAAGTCTTCCCTTGAAAAAGCTTTTGGGCTGTTTTTGGAAAGTAGTAAAAATAAATCGTATTCTTTTGCGGTAAAAATAATTTGTTCTTCATTACAACTAATTACTCTTTGGTCCATTTGAAACAGTAAATTTCCTAAACGAAATTCACCTAAATCTTCAATTTGAGAAGAGGTTGCGCTTCTTCTTAAAAGTGCTTTGACTCGAACGGCTAATTCTCTTCCTGAAAATGGTTTTGTGATGTAATCATCTCCACCGATTTCAAGCCCTAAAATTCGATCTGTTTCTTCTCCTTTTGCGGAGACAAATAAAATCGGAATGTTTGATTCTTGTCTTATTTGTTGACAAACTTTAAATCCGCTCATATCTGGAAGCATAATATCAATCACAAAACAATCTGGACTCTTCAGTTCAAATGTTTTTAATAAATCTGTTCCTGTTTTAAATTTTTCAACTTGAAATCCTTCATACATTAAAAATTTTTCTATGATATTTCGAATGTTTTCATCATCATCAAGTACAAAAACCAATTTTGCCAAAGATACCACGTCCTTTAAATATATGATATCATTTTTTTTACTTTATAGATATTTTTTACATGTTTTCTACATTTGATTCTCCCTTAAAAAGAAAAAAGTAGTCAATTGACTACTTGATATCTTCTACTTTATGCTCTAATTTTGTTTCAAGTTTTTTTGGATTATCCATAAACTTAATGAATTCTCTAAAAGAATTTCCAAAATACAATCCATCACAAATTCTTTCATCGATAACCATTCCTGCTTTAAGATTTTTTTCAAATCCAATGGTGCCTTCATCTCTATCTAAAATGACGGGTTCATATTTTTCTTTTCCCATTGATAGAAAAATCGATGTGGTGCCAAAATTATATATATGATGAAAAACATAATTCATTTTTATAGACTTCATATTAGTAAAAAATAAAGAAGTGTGGAAAGGGCTTAGCTGTAAAACGCTCTTTGGAAGAATTCCAATTTTATCCCACCATTTTAACAATCCTACGACAAACTTTATTAAAAAATTAGGAACAACTGTTAAAAATTTAGCTAAAGAATCTGTTTCATTAAAAGCAGTTTGTTTGGTATTTATTTCGATTTCTTTGTCCATCATTTCTTTGATTTCATAAATATTTTCTGTACCATCAAATGTAAGTTTGATGGTGGTTTCTTCTACTGTGTCTAACAGAGCTTTTTTAACCGCAAATGCAATTTGAATTTCATTTCTTTTGTAGACTCTTCCATCCATGATAAATCGATTTAATTTAGGCCTTAATGCCATCGTACGAACCATTCCAGCAATTAAAACATGCATATAATTAAAGCGTATATTTTCTTCTTTTCTTTTTTCGAAAATATACTCATCGATTCCTTTACAATTAATATCATATAATGTCATGACCATCGCATCATTTCTCTTTGTCATAACATGAGGTGAAAGTTTCATAATTGGATCAATTGTCTTGATTCTTTTTCCATCACTTCTAAATCCGAACATTTTTGATTTCCTCCACTTTACAATTTGTTTAGATTTTATCACAAAATAACTATCTTTTCAAGTTGTAAAGTGCAATTACGGTAATCTTGTAAATAATCTTGTCTTTTTAGTGGTCTTAATGTATAATTGAGTAAAAAAACAGGGTGGTGCTTCTATGAATACAAAACGAATAACGTACAGTCTAATCCCATTTTTAGTGGTTGTAACAATGCTTCTGATTACATACTTTGGAAATCAATGGTACTCAGAAACCAATAACGTTATTGGAAGCGACCTCAGTTGGATTTTCTTACCATTTAATGAATGGGTTCCTTTTCTTTCCTTTACAATTTATCCTTATATATTGGCTTATCCATTTTGGTTTTTAACATTTTTCTACGTTGGATACCGTTCTAAAAAAAATATGTATACACTCTTGCTTTTGGTTTTGATTACTTTTACTATTTGCGGTCTTTCTTACTTTTTCTTTCAAACGGATGTTCAAGCTTGGAGAGAAACCTCAGGATTATTTACTCAAACGGATTTAAGTTTTTCGGAATCGATTGTTTTTTTGATCTATAACTCAGCAGGACCAAGAAATGCCAATCCTTCTATGCACTGTTTAATGAGTTGGCTCTGTATCCTTGGCGCTAGAATGGATAAGAAAATGCCTACTCCTATTAAAATTATTATTTGGACTTTAGGAATATCAATCTGTATTTCGACTCAAACTCTAAAACAACATTACATCATTGACTTAATTACTGGAATTGGAATTGCAGAAATATTTTATTGGATTGTAAAAGATTCAAAAGCCGTTTTAAGCCTTCAAAAATTCTTTACAAAAATTAACCAAAAATTAAAATTAGAATGGAATGACTAATCTTTATTAAAAAATAAAACGATATCTGTTTTTCTCAGATATCGTTTTTTTATTTAAGGAATATCAATGATTCTTAAGGTGTTGGTAGATCCATGTTTTTGACCCCACCCAGAAGTAATAATAAGTGTTGCTCCCGATTGAAAACCGAAATCTCGTGCGACTTCAATTGCAACAGAGTCGTATAAACCATAATCGGTAACATTATCTCTTAAGGTAGCAAACACTCCCCAATAATAAGAAAGTTTTTGACAAGTTTCTATACTATCTGTAATAGCAATAATAGGTACTTCAGGTCTAAATTTACACATTCTTTTTGCAGTACCACCGGTCTCCGTAAAGGCAACAATGACTTCTGCATTTTCTAAAGTATGAGACGTTTGACTAACTGCAATTCCGATAGCATCGTTTATCGTATTTTGACTGGTTTTGATGGAATGTTGTAATTTATCTTCATAAGGGATAATGTCTTCTATGGCTTTTGCAATGGTATCCATCGTTAAGACAGCTTCCACTGGATATTCTCCTGCAGCGGACTCTCCTGATAGCATAATCGCATCAGATCCGTCTAAAATAGCGTTGGCAACGTCGGATGCTTCTGCTCTTGTAGGTCTTGGTGAAAACATCATAGATTCTAACATATGAGTCGCTGTGATAACTGGTTTTCCAAGTTCATTCGCTTTTCGAATAATCTTCTTTTGATAAATGGGTACAAGTTCTGTGGATACTTCAACTCCCAAATCCCCTCTAGCCACCATGATTCCATCACTGACTTCAAGAATTTGTTGAAGATTGTCAACACCTTCTTGATTTTCTATTTTAGCAATAATCTCAATATTTTCTTTGTTTTCACTTTTTAGAATTTCACGAATAGCTAACACATCTTCTTTTCTTCTTACAAAAGAAAGTGCAATCATATCCACTCCATGGTTACAAACAAAACGAATATCATCATCATCTTTTTTGGAAATAAAAGGCATACTTAGTTTAACGTTTGGAACGTTAACTCCTTTTTGACTTTTAATGATTCCTGAGTTTTCAATTTTGCATGTTGCCCCAAACTCTGTGGTTTTTAAAACAGTTAGTTTAATTTTGCCATCGTCAATTAATAAAAAATCTCCAATTTGAATGTCATCAAATAATTCAGGACAAGCAATGTGAAAACGTTCATGGTTTCCAAGAACTGGCTCTCTAACAATGTCGACAAGTTCACCTTTTTTAAAAGCGACTTGATTATTTTCAAAAAGGCCAGTTCTGATTTCTGGACCTTTCGTATCTGCCATAATACCAATATATCGATTCAACTTTTTCGCAATTTTTCGAATCATTTGAATTCGTTTTAAATGATCTTCGTGTGTTCCATGAGAAAAGTTTAATCTTGCAACGTTCATACCTGCATCAATCATTTTTTCAATCATAATCTCTGAGTCAATGGCTGGCCCAATGGTACAAATAATTTTCGTTTTTCGTTTCAAAATCATCCCTCCTTTTTGGGATTGTACTTCTATTATACTCTTTTATGATATATATTTCATCCTAAGATGAAGAATCATTTGATTGTTTTTGCTTTCTGCTATCAAATTTTTTTCTCTCATTTGTATCTAGAATTAATTTTCGAATTCGAATGGAATAAGGTGTTATTTCAACTAATTCATCATCGTTTATGTAATCAAGAGTTGTTTCTAAACTCATTCTTCTAGGTCTTTTTAGTACAACTGTATTGTCTTTAGCAGCTGAACGAATGTTCGTTTGTTGTTTTTCTTTGGTAACATTGACTGCCAAGTCTTTTTCACGATTACATTCTCCTACAACCATGCCTTCGTATATTTTCGTTCTAGGTTCGATAAACATGGTTCCTCTGTCTTCAAGTCCACCAATCGAATATGCCGTAGCGATTCCATCTTCAACCGATACTAAAACTCCAAATTTTCGATTTCCAACTTCCATGTTTTCAACAGGTCTGTATTCTAAATAAGTATGATTAATGATTCCATATCCTTTTGTTGAAGTCATGAAATCGGTCATAAATCCAATTAACCCTCTTGAAGGCATAATATAATGAAGTCTACTTTGATTGTCAGATGTCTCCATGGTTTCAAGAATCCCATGTCTTGTTCCAATCAATTCCATAACTGTTCCTACAGAAGACAGTGGAACATCCACTTGAACGGATTCAAAAGGTTCTTCTAATACGCCATCAATTTCTTTCATAATCACTTTCGCTTTTGAAACTTGAAATTCAAATCCTTCGCGTCGCATATTTTCAATTAAGATTCCTAAGTGAAGTTCTCCTCTTCCTGAAACTACCCAAGTTTCAGATGTACCGATTCGTTTCACTTTTAAAGCCAAATCTTTTTGTGTTTCACGATATAATCTGTCATCAATTTTCGTTGAAGTGACAAATTTACCTTCAAGTCCTGAAAAAGGTGATGTATTTGTTCCAAAAGTCATTTCGACTGTGGGTTCTCCAATTTTAATCAAAGGTAGTGCATTAATCGCACCAGGATTACAAATCGTTTCACCAACATAAATATCAGGAAGTCCAGAAATGGCAACGATGTCTCCTGCAAAAGCTTCCATGATTTCTGTTTTTTCTAAACCAAAATAACCATACAATTTTTGAATTCTAAATTCTTGAATGGAACCATCAAGGCGAACACAAGCAACTGTTTCTCCTGTTTTCATTTGACCTGCTTGAATTCTTCCAATTCCCATTCTTCCTACGTAATCATTATAATCAAGTAAAGAGGGTTGAAATTGCAGTGGAGCATCTATATCTACTTTTGGTGAAGGTACTTCTTTTACAATCATATCTAAAAGCGGCTTCAAATCATCCGTAGGCTTTAAGATATGACTTTCACTTGCTTGTCCATTAATTCCAGAACCAAATAAATAAGGAAATTCGATTTGATGATTATCCGCACCTAACTCGATAAATAGTTCCATAACTTCATCAACGACTTCAATGGGTCTTGAAGCTTCTCGATCAACCTTGTTGATTAAAACCAAAGGTTTCACTCCTGCTTCCAAAGCTTTACGTAAAACAAAGCGTGTTTGTGGCATCGTTCCTTCATAAGCATCTACAACAAGAAGAACTCCATCCACCATATTCATGATTCGTTCTACTTCTCCGCCAAAGTCCGCATGACCGGGGGTATCCAGTATATTAATTCTTACATCTCCATATAAAATCGCTGTATTTTTAGCAAGAATCGTAATGCCTCTTTCGCGTTCGATGGCATTTGTATCCATAGCTCTCTCTTCGATATGTTGATTCTTTCTTAACGTCATTGATTGCTTTAAAAGCCCATCAACAAGCGTTGTCTTTCCGTGATCCACATGCGCAATTATCGCAATGTTTCTGATATTCATAAACTGCCTCTTTTCTATAGAAAACCCTTAAAATCCACATCTAAGGGTGAACTTACTTCAATCATTTTCTTCAAAATCGGATGAAAAAATTCGATTTTAGAAGAGTGTAACATTACTCTTTTTACTTCTTTTGTTTTTGCCTGATAGAGCGTATCTCCTAACAAAGGATTCCCTAAATAAGATAGATGAACTCGAATTTGGTGAGTTCTTCCAGTCTCTAAACGACACTTTATTAAAGAATAATTTGAAAATTCTTTTAGAACTTCATAATGAGTCACTGCTTTTTTCCCAGTAGGAAGAACTAAATAATGATTGTTTTTATGTCGGTCTTTCCCGATGGGAGCATCTATCGTTCCTTTTGGTTTTGGCAAATGTCCTTCTACAAGAAGAGTATATTCTCTTGAAATCATCTCGTGATCCCAAAGATTAGACAAATAACTATGACTTAAAAAGTTTTTCGCAAAAATCATGACTCCCGATGTGTCCTTATCCAAACGATGTAAATATCGAATTTGCCGGTTTAATCCTTGATTTTTGTAATAAGCCGCAACTAAATTGACTAACGTATTGTGTTCGTGTTTAAACTCGGGATAAATAATGATTCCCGGTGATTTATCAATTACTAAAACCCATTCATCTTCAAAAAGAACTTTTAAAGGGCCAAAATCTGGCTCAAAATCTAATTGTTCAAAAGAGCTTAAATCGATATCGATGACATCTCCTGTATGAACCATACTAGAAAATGGGTGAGTTTGACTATTTAAAAGGACATTTTGACTTGTCTCAAGTAAATATATTTTCTTTTTTGCAATATGAAAATATTCAAAAAAGAAACGAAGCGATTTTTTATCAAAATCTTTGTCTATCACTAATTGCAGTTTATCCATTGGTTTCTCCCGTTGAAAAAGGGAAAACTAGTAATCCTGTTTTCCCGGAATAACGCTACGAACACCACCTCTAGGATTTAATACGTCACCAAAATATCTTGGAATCAAATGAAGATGTAAATGCAAAATGCTCTGTCCGGCATTGATTCCGTTGTTGATACCAATATTATATCCTTGTGGTTTATACTTTTGATCTAATTGTATTTTTAAACGTTTCATTGCTTCATCAAGTGCAAGTACTTCTTCTTTGGTTGTCTCAAAATACGTTTCAATATGTCTTTTTGTAATCAGTAAAAGATGTCCTTTGGAAACAGGAAATTCATCTTCAATTGCAAACACCAAATCATTTTCATAAATGAGTTTGTCTTTGTGATTCTTTAATTCACAAAAAAGGCACATGTTAGCGGCGTTTCAGCAATATTCCTACGCCTAAAGCAATTAATAGAACTGGCACAAGATAACCAGATAAATTCCACCCTCTTGCATCTAAGAGAAAGAATACTCCAAGAACTAATAATACAGTATTGCCAGTAGTGACTCCTTGTTTTGACATTGAAAAAATAGCAGGTATGATTAATAACAAAGTCCACCATCCTTCAAAAAATATTGTGTCTGGAATGTACCCTAATCTTTGCAATAAAAAAACTACTCCAAATATTAAGATAATGACTCCAAGAAAATAACGATTGTTTTTATTCATTCATTTCATCTCCTCGTTCTATTTTACCTAAAAAAGGGTGATTTGTCAATTTAAAGGATTATATATATTATTTACAAAGTCTAAAATTACTTAACAAAAAAGTTTGCAATTTCGTATAAATCTTTAATCTTAATATCTGCATGTTTCGATTTAACAGCATCATGGATAGCAACTGCCATCATATTCGCAGCTTTCGCTGCATTGATTCCTGCTATAGCATCTTCAATTACCATACATTCTTCTGGAAGCAAATCTAACTTTTTAGCAGCTTTTAAAAACACTTCTGGGTTTGGTTTGCTTTTCGTAATATCTGTGCCATCGACGATGGCATCAAAACTATTTAATAATCCGATTTGTTTTAGAATGGTTTTTGTGTTTTTACTACTTGAGCCTATGGCGATTTTTATATGATGTGCTTGTAAAAACTCAATGGTTTTGACCACGTTTGGTAATAAATCACTTGGAGAAAGATTTGATAACAGTTTTACATAAATTTGGTTTTTATACATTGCCATTTCTTCTTTTTGAAGAAGTGTATATTCAAGTGATGATTTTTCTAAAAGAATGTCAAGAGACTCCATCCTTGAGATGCCTCGCAAACGATGATTTATCTCTTGATTAAAATCGATGTGTTCTCGCTGTGCTAGTTTTTTCCAAGATTGGAAATGAAATTCATCTGTAGAAACAATCACTCCATCTAAATCAAAAATAACGCCTTTATATTTCACTTTAAATCCCCCCATGTAATGGTTGCTTTATTCCAAACAACTTTTACAGTTGCAATTTTTTGTTTTAAAATAACTTTAAATACAATGCTTCTCATTTTTTTTGGTAAACAGACATCTGATTTTAAAAAGGTGTGGTGATGAGTTAATCCTGCAAACCCGTAAATCACACTCAAATAAGCTCCACCATGAGTAGAAGGATGTATTCCTCCTTTGTATATTCCATTTTCATATGGATTAGACTCTTGATACAAATCACAATTTGCGCTGTTTAAAAACATAGATAAAGCAGAATCGAATTCACCAATATTACAAGCAACTAAAGCATAGGTCGCTTGAAAGATGCTGGAGTCTTGTAACGTTTTAGGTTCATAATAATAGAAATTCGCTTTTTTTACTTCGGTTGAAAAATCATCTTTAAATAAAGAAAGCAAAGCCATTACATCCGCTTGTTTCACAATTTTAGAATTTATTGCATCTTTTTTTAATTCATTATTTTCTAATTGAAAATAACCTTGGAAAGGCTCAATAATTCCGTCTGAATTGGCAAAAGGAATGTATAAATGTTTTAAAAGAACTTTTACTTTTTTTATGTCTTCAGAATAATCCAATTTTTGTAGTAAATCAGATACAAAAAGTTGATTTTTAGATTTAGCAAGTTTCATGCATTCCAACAAAACTTCAAATGTGTTTTTTATTAAATAATTGGTATAGGCATTATTGTTTACTCTTTCATGAAATTCGTCTAACCCAATTACATCAAATACATCATACAAATCTGTCTCTTGATTATAAGTTAAGCATGATTGATAGAATCTTGCTATTTCTAGAATCATTCTTAATCCACCTTCAAATAAAACAGAAAAGTCCTCTGTTCGATCTAAATAATTTTTTAATGCATAAACAATAGTTCCGTTAATATGGATTTGTTTTTCTTTGAAAAAGTCTTTGTTTTTCTTTTTTGATGATTGAGTGCTTCTGTTATAGTCCCTAGAAGCATCAAATCCTTCTTCTTGGCTTTCCAATGCATAAAACGCGCCAGAGTACCCAAAATCTTTTGCCTTCTTTAAAGCTCCTTTTAACCCGTGAATACGATACATGATGATATGCCTTGCTGATTCAATATCAGTATTTAAATAAAACGGTAACATTAAAATTTCAGTATCCCATCTAACTGCACCTTTCAATGCTTGGCCTGAGAGCCCTCTTATCGGAATGGATACTTTATCCGAATAGGGTCGGTTACTAATTAAATGATAAATACAATTTTTTATGGCTTGATCTGCTTCAGGATTCCCTGAAATTTCTACATTGGCAATTTTCCATTTTTTCTTCCAAAAATGTTTATTCTCAAGTAAAAGTTTTTCGAATCCCAATCTTTTCCCTCTATTGATTTTTCCAATCAGGAACGCTTTCAGTTTTTTTGCAGAATGAACGACACCTGCAAACTTATAAATCGTATAGGCAGCTCTAGGCTTTAATGTGAGTGAGGTATGACGCATTGCTTTATTATCTAGTAAAACGATATCCCATTCGCAAGAAAAATTCGTTAAGATACTTTCTCCTACTACCAAAGGAATTTCAAGTTCATTTGTGAAAGCTTCAATTAAAAAACAATCCTCTTGTTGCTCAAAATGAATGTTTTTAAAATGTGACCCTGAAGCATCATAGATAATGGAATCAATTCCAGTATAAATATCAATTTCCATTGGTTCTGTTGCGCTAAATGAATATTTACTGTACAGAAAGTTTTTATGTATTTGATCCGCAAAACGTTCTGATTTTATTATGATTGTTGCTTCATCAATTTTAAATGCCGTTTTTCGGTAATGAATTCCGTTTTCCATATCCAAACCTTGAAGATGAGAAATTGGTTGTGTTTCTAAAGGATTTAATAGTGTTTGTCCTACTTTGATGTAAGTAAAAAGCGGATTGAAAGCATTTACTGATTCTCTTGGTCGATCTTCAAATTGATCATATAATCCATTTAAGTTAAACTCAACCATTTCATTTTTTGAGAATTCTTCTAATGTTCCTCGATATCCAAAATACCCATTAGCAATTAAGTACTTGTTTCCATTGCTTAAAATATCTTCTTTGTTAAATCCATTATGTTCCATTTTTTCCATGATTTACCTCTTTTAATTGATTACTAAAAATAAATTTCACATGAAGTCGAAAAAATTATGATGTTCGAATTGAGTTTATAGATTTTAATAAAAAGACTTCCATTAATCTATACTAATTACTATTATAACATGTAATTTCTTATTTATACTTGGAAAAAATGGTGAGATTCTTCCTTTAAAAAATAAAAAGCATCGTTTTAGAATACGATGCTTTTAAACTATTCTTTAATCAATAATTTCCAAAACTCTTCTGCAGGCGCTGGTTTTGCAAATAGATACCCTTGAAGTGTATCAATTTCAATTCCTTTTAGTAGTCCTTTTTGGGTTTCGTTTTCTACGCCTTCGCAGCACACTTTAGTATTATTTAAATGACAAAATTTAGCAATCGTATCAATAAAAGAAAGTGAGTAAGGATCATAATCCACATTAAAAATGAAACTTCTATCAATTTTTACAATATCAAGTGGAAGTCTTCTTAAATGGGATAAAGAGGAATACCCAGTTCCAAAATCATCCAGTGCGATTTTAACTCCAATTTGTTTAATCGTATTTAAAATATTAACGACTTTGTTAATGTCTTTAATCGCAAGAGACTCTGTAATTTCAATAATCAAATTTCCTGCTGGAATTCTGTAGGTATGCAATGCATTTAAAATGGTCGATATTAAATCTGATTGGAATGTTTGGATGACCGAAAAGTTTACGGCAATTTGCAAATCATATCCATAATCCAACCATTTTTTTGCTTCTTTACATGCTTGATTCAAAATGTATTTGCCAAGTGGAATAATTAATCCAGTTGATTCGGCAATTGGAATGAATTTGACAGGTGAAATATAGCCAAACTCTTTGCTAAACCATCTTGCAAGTGCTTCTGCACCAATAATTTTACCGGTTTTAGCTGAGACGATTGGTTGAAAATAAACTTCAAATTCTCCATACCCTTCATCAAGTGCTGTTTTTAAAGCTCTTTCGAGTGATAAGGTATCTTCTTCGTATTTTTGTAGACTCGTATCGTACAGAATAAATTTATTCTTTCCAGATGTTTTCGCTTCAAAAAGAGATAGATTGGCTTTACGAATTAAATCATTCAGATTTTTGTCTGAATCAGTCAAAAATCCAATTCCTAAGCTGACGGTTAAATACGTCTCATATCCTTCAACAAAGAAAGGACTTTGAAATAAATTCATCACTTTATTGGCTATTTCGTATACTTGAGTTTCATACTTGTTGTTTACGAAGAAAGAAAATTCATCTCCTCCAAAACGATAAACATTCCCTCTGATTTCAGGAATATGATTTAATTGTTTGGCCATAGATTTTAATAATGCGTCTCCGTATTGATATCCAAAGGTATTATTTATCATTTTAAAGTTATCAATATTGACGATTCCTACGAAGGAATGCTCGTAGTCTTCTTTATTTAATTCATATGTTTTGTTGATGTCGTGTTCGAATTTTACTCGATTAGGAAGATCGGTTAATACATCATGAAAAGCAAGAGAAGACATCATTTCTGCATATTTTTTATTTTCGGAGATGTCAGTTAAAATCATCATACACGCTTCACTGTTTTTCTCAAAAATAATATGTGATTTGTTGAGCAAAAACCATAAATCTAAATCTAAAAAATAGACTTCCTTCGTAATAGAATTTGCCTTTTCTGAACGGATAATTTGTTTTAAATACTGATCTAATTCTTTTTTTGATTTTTGCTTGTTTTGACCAAATATTTTCATGAATTGTTTATTCACATGAAGTAAAGTACTGGTTTCACACTCATAGATTGCAATAGCGTTTGGTAAGGAATCTAACGTTTTCACTAATTGAATTTGATTTAAATCAATTTGTTCTTTGTTAAATGTTTTTTCTATGACATAAGACATGATATATCCGATGTCTTCAAAAACAATGATATCATCGTTTTTCCAATTTCTAAGTGAATGATTATCTACAAAATTTAAAATTCCATATAGTTTGTCTTTGTTTGATATTCTAATTCCAACAATTGCTTTAGCGTATTTACGAAGATCTGCATTTTCTTTTATATCTTCTTCATAATCAATTGAAAAACTATTTTGTTCGTCTAATTGCCATTCGCGGAAAAAAGTATCTTCAATGTTGATGTTTTGGTAAGAAGAAATCCGAGAAAAATCAATATCAGAGAACCATTCTAAAGCACAACTGTAAAGCTTTTTTTCTTCGTTATATTCAAAAAGTGATCCTCTTGATAATTGAAATGCATTAGCAACAATTGGAAACATCGATTCAAAAAAATCCTCAATGGTTTCACAAGTGTTAGCAAGATTTAAAATTTCTAAGATAATTCCATGGCTATGTCTTTGTCTAGATAAATCACCTTGATAGATGGATGAAGACTGAGTTTGCATTAACGCTAATGTAGTGGTGAACATCATATAACCCAGATTATCTGCGGTCACTTCAGCGTTTTGCCTAATTTGTTCGATATCTTTTGATTTTACTAAACGATAATGATGATTGGAAACTGGCAAAGGATTTGTTGAAGTAGTATCTTCTATCAATCCGTAAACAACAAGTGTCCCTATCCTAAAATCATCGTTAATGATTGGAATGATGTTAAAGAACACATTATCGTAGCTACTAGAAACCTCTTCTTCCATTGAAAAACAAACATGATTTTTAAGCGTCGATTTTAGATGTTCATAAGCCTCTTTTTCTCCAGATGGCGAAATCAGAAACGCGTCAGAATTGTTTAAAAATGCAACATCTATATTTAAGGAATTAGATAATTTTCTCACTATTTTTTCTAATTTTAATTGTTTCAAAACTTGATCAAAATTCAATTCAAGCATTTTAAGTTGCTTGTTAGATTCTAAAGATACTTGGTTGAATTGATTAATGACATTTAATTCATCGAATGCTCTTTTTGATGTAGTAATGTTTCGAATAGACGATTCGATATATTCTACCCCATCAATATCTGTTAAGTACAATTTTTCAGAAATCCAATGAAGTTGACGTCTACTTGAGATAAGCCGATATTCAACCTCAATTTGGTGTAATTGATGTGTGATGAGTTTTTCAATTTGATTTTTATACATTTCGACGTCTTCATGAAAAATAATGTCTGTAAAAATACATTTTCCCATCATTAATTCAAAATGCGAATATCCAAATTGACTAAAATTTTCGGTTAACAATTGGAAGCAATATGGATTGGAAAGTGGTCGAATGGTATAGACAATGTTTCCTTTATTGATAATGTTTAAAAGTTTAAAAAATTGATTATTATGTTTTTCATTTCGATTAAGAAATTCGATGATTAACGCTAGACTTTTAATATCATTTGTTGGACTAAGTAAAGGTACAATCGTAAGTTCTGAATATACGATTTGATTTGATGTATTTATCAGTCGTAGTTTAGTTTTATACGTTTCTTTTTTTAGAAGTAGTATATCTTCGGTCTCTTGAATGTATTGCTCTTTATCTTCTTCAAAAACGATATCTTCAAACGCAATTTTTCCATCGATGAACTCTTGTAAATCATATCCAAGCGTGCTAAAATTTTGACTCATAAATTTAATTTTTTTATCTTTATCAAAATTTTGAATGGCCAAAAAAAGATTTGCTTCAGATAATGATTTCTTTATTAATAACAGCGTTTCCTCTTCATCTGAAGAATCATTTTCTGAAGTCATTCCAGTAATTTCATTTATTAAAGTATAAACAAGTATGATTCCTTCTAATTGATTAGTCATCGAGTAATATGGAAATTTTTGATATTTAATCATCGAAGAGAAAATTTTATCTTTAATGGTTCCAATTGTATTCCAAAAGCACACTTCTTTTGTAAAGACAGCATCATCGCTTTTTTTAAATGATTGATAAAACTCGTCACTAAATAACTCGTTGTCGCAAAATCCAACCATGGAATGATTTAATTTGTTTTCGGAAGGAACATAATCACTATGTCCTAAATAGACATGTTTTGTGTTTTTCCATAATATTCTTGGAAGTTGATTATCTCTGAAATTTTTAATATCTGTATTATAAAATACAATCACTACATGTAATCCATTGATATCAATGATATTAAAGGATCCGCTACACATTTTCGTTTCATTATCAATTGTAAGGTTGTGACCATAAAACACTTTACTATTTTCTTTTTTAACAGCTGAATAATTGACGTTCAACGAACACAGTTTTGGAACTTTTTTATTTAAGCATTCAGAAAAAGCAAGAACTTGAGATGTCTCTTGAATAAAAATAATTGTGGAGTAATTAATTCGCTCACATAGTTCTTGAAAATAATGTTTATAGTTTTTCAATATACAAAACCCCCAGCAAGTAAAATAAGTGTTTAAAATTCTTACCTAAAAACAAATACACTTTTGCGAAAATTATAACACATCAAAAACTTTATAACCATTCACTTTTAAAAATTAATGCGAAAATGTGCGAAAATATAGGATTAATTTCCTTTTTGAAGAATATATTCAAATTTTTCATTAAATCTTTGAAAATTGAGCTTTGAAAGAAAAAATAATTAATTATCATTATTGCTTTTTTTGATTAAATTTGATACAATAATAACGCTTATGTCTATGGAGGTGATTATATGGCAAATATTAAGTCGCAAATAAAACGTAATCTTACAAATGATAAAAGACGTTTAGCTAACGCTTCTTTTAAATCATCATTAAAAACTGCAATTAAAAATGTTGAAATGGCAGTGGAAAAAAAGGACAAAGATGCCGCTGTTATCGCATTAAGTATCGCATACAAAAAACTTGACAAATCTGTCGCAAAAGGCGTTCATCACAATAATTATTCATCAAGACAAAAATCACGCTTAACTAGAAAAGTTAATGTTCTTTAAAGAAAAAAAGCCAATTGGCTTTTTTTCTTTCTAAACATTTATTTGTTTATCTTTAACAAAAATAATTCAAGTCCGATTCTTTTATCGATTTGTCCACTTTTAATTTGGTAATCAAGCATTTCTAATTGACTCAAATATCTCATGAGCATCTGATCTTCTACTTCTTTTGCATTTTTAACCATATAGTACGCTCTACCTTTTGTAACAGAAAAATATTTCATGATATCTTCAAATTGATAATTTAAATGGATTAATTCTTTGGTGTAAAGAATCTCTTGGAATTTGTTTACGATAACACCAATCATCCACATCGGTTCTGTATTGATTTTAATTAAATCTTGATAGATACTCATAATCGTTCTTCCATCTTGCGATAAAACGGCATTTACTAACTGATAAATATTGTCTTCTAAATTTCTTGATACAACTTCTCTAATAATTGAAATATCTATTTTTGTATCCTTATCAATGTACATAAGCACTTTATCTAGTTCGTTCATCATGAGCGTTTTATCATAACTTGTTCTAGAAACAAACAATTGAAGTGCGTTAGCATCTATCGTTTTTTCTTTTTCTTTAAGAATATCTTTTATGAGTGCATAAAGGTCTTCCGATTCATTCTTTTGACAAATAGTAACCTCTGCTTGATCTTGAATAATCTTCACTAAATTTTTTCGAGAATCAAGTCGTTCATAAGGAGCTTGAATAATTAAAACGGTTGTAGGGTTTGGATTATTCCAATAACTTAAAAATAAATCAAATTGATGATTTAGTTCTTTTGGTGATTTATTTTGCGATAAAAAGGAAGCATTCGAAATCACGACTGCTTTTTTTTCATCCAAAAAAGGAATGGTCATCGCACTTGTTATCGCTTCATCTAATAGACTTTCATCCATATCGTAAAACTCTGCGCACTCAAGTGAGATATTGTGTAAGTTCAAAATTGATAATGTTTTATTTTTAATACAATAATGATCTGTCCCATAAAGCAAATAACGATTTTTTTCCATCTCTAATCACCGATATGATTATATCATGAAAAAAATGAAAGATAAAGTTTTATCCGGGAATTTCAATTAAGAAGAATCGAGTATGCTTGGGAATTGATTCCAAAAGAATTGTTGATGCTTATACGTTTGAAAAAACGTCTGATTCTTGATGATTCCATAAAATATGGTAATCGTCCCTACTTGATCTGTTCTCAAAACAAAAATTTCTCTTTTCTTAAAACGATTTAGAACTTCTTCGCTTGGATGTTGATAGATGTTATTTATTCCCACTGATATTATTGCAGTTTTTGGTTGGATTGCATTTAAAAATGATTCGGTTGTTGCATTAGAACTTCCGTGGTGTGATACTTTTAGAATATCCACTTGCAAATCATATTTATCGATAAGTTCTTTTTCGATTTTTGATTCAGCATCTCCTAAAAATAACCAATAATCATTCCCAATCTTTCCATACAACACGATCGAATTGTTATTTTCTAAGGAATTTGTTTGATAGGAATTTAAGACTTGAAATTCTAGTCCTTTGCAGCTAATCGTATCACCTTCTTTTGTAAGCGTAACTAAAATGTTTTCATTATTTTTTATACTAGTTCCAGCGACAATCATTTTTACATCAATGGACTTAATAATATCATCAACTTCACCATAATGATCTTCGTGATTATGTGTTATAAGCAAAATATCGATTGAAGAAATGTTTTCTCCTTTTAGGTATTCAATTATGCCATCAAAGTCATCAATTGGTCCTGTATCTATCAATAGATTACAGTTATTTTGATGGACAAGTATTGCATCTCCTTGTCCTACATCAAAAACCTTTACATACGTAATGCCAATCGTGGTGTTTAATGAAACAGTGACTATAATAAGAATTATCATGTAAAATCCATATATAAGTGTTCGTTTCTTATTTAAATAGGCTTTTAGTAAAAGAAATATGATGATGTAATACATTATTTTGAATGCATTGTTTGGAAAATTAAAAGTGATTTGGAAATTATAGAAATTAAATAATTCAATTCCTTTTAAAAAAAGTGAGGTAGCGTATCCATATATTGGATCAAAAATCACAATGAAAAGGGTTAAAAAAGATAAAGGTAAAAACATCTTACTTACAAACTCAATAAAAAATACATTCGCAAAAATAGTAATAACTCCAAATGATTTGTTTGTTTCGAGCAATAAAGGTAAACTAACTAAATTAGCAAGTAATGTAATTTTAAGTACTTGAATTAAATGTGAATTCTTATAAAAAAATATCCTTCCAAGAAGAATAGCGCAGGCAACTAAATAACTTAATTGAAATCCTAACAACAATATATAATTTGGATTAAAAAGTAAATAAAGGACAAAAGAGAACGTTAATAAATCCGTTCGAGAGAAAAGAAGATTTTTATCCTCATTCCAAAATAAAGTGATAATCAACAAGGAAGCTCTTACAATCGAAACGGAAAATCCAGTTATAATGTTATATATTACTAAAAAAACGCCTATCAAAAAATGATGGTGTTTTTTTTGTAAATAAAACCTTTTTAACAGTTGATTTAAAAATGCAACAATCATTCCAACGTGCATTCCTGACAAGGCAAACAAGTGCGTTATTCCCAATTCTTTTGTTGCTATGTTAAATTCGTCACTTACATATTCGGAGTTTCCTAAAACCAGTAATAATAAAAAAGGACTTGTTTTCTGTGAAAAATTCAAAAGAATATATTCTGAAATGGAGGTTTTTATTTGATTTATATGAAAATGATGATTCGTTACAAAAACATCCGTTGCGTAAAAAGAGGCGGTAATTCCTATTGTATTTAAATAAGTTTGATAATCAAATGTATGAGGTATTTGTTGTGATTCATTTTCAAAAAAATCCCCTTCAATAACAACCAAATCTCCTGGAGAAACCGATACTAGATTGTCGGAATATACGTAGTATTTTTTTGTGCCTTGAAGCAAAACAAATTTGGTTTGAAATACATCGACTACCTTTCCTTCTAAACTACTCTTTGTATCATCAAACGTTACTTCTTCTGTTAAGAATATCCGAAGTTGCATCACAAATAATACAGTCAAACAAATCACAAAAATGTTTTTAGCTTTTTTGCATAAAAATAGGAGTTCTGCAAAAAGAAAAGGAATGATAAGAACTTCTTTAAGACTCAATAAAAACAATAAAACGACAATTCCAACATGAATAAATTTACCAGATTCAGACAGTAATGTAATCTTTAATTTGTTCATAAATACTATCTTTGATTCCAGATACTAACACAATATCTTCAATAGATAAGAAATCACCAAATTCAGCTCGGTAATCAATGATTCGCTGACCCAAAATTATTCCGATACCTTTTAGAGTCATTAACGCTTCTAAATTGGCTTTATTAATATTGATTTTCCCAGATAAATCTTGACCCGAACTAATGATTTTTTCTTGGAGATTGGGAATAGATAATTCAAACCCAATGTATAAAGGCATGGAGTAGAGTAAATTTGTCGTGTCAGCGTTAATAGTAACGCCGCCAGCTTCATTGATTAAGGTTTGAAGCGTATAGGTATCATCCACAAAATATTGTCCTGGTTGAACAATTTCTCCACTAATTGTGACTTTAAACAAATGACTGCTTGAGTCTTCGGAATCGATTGATTGGCTTTTTTCTGGAATAAAAATAACTAACTGATCGCTTACAATTAAAGATAAATTAATAGAGCTTGTATCCGCATCATTTGTAAGGCCTCCTGCTAAAAGGAGTGCATCCATAATTCTTTTTCCTTGTTCCAATTTATAAACTCCAGGAACGAGAACTTCGCCTTTGATATCCACATAAACAAATTCACTTTGAGTTTGAACTTCAATGATTGTTTCAGATTTTGGTATGATAATTACTAACTCATCGTATACATTTTTTGATAAATTAATTTTACTTACATCCGCACTTGGTAGTAATCCACCAGATAGTAAAATCACATCTGAAATTCTCATACTTTTTCCAACTTCATAAACTCCAGGATACAAAACTTCTCCCTTGATATCGACAAATACACTTTCAAGTACTAAATTAGAAGTCGTCGTTTGTTGATAAGTCAATGGACTGGCAATGGATGTTACAATCGTTGTATCTGAATCTTTATTGAAACCGTTTATTACAATAATCCCAATTACTCCAAAAAGCAATAAAAAAAACCCAGCATATTTGCGTATAAATGAAAGCATTATATCACCTCATAAAAATACTACGCTTGCTAGATTTAAATTCTTTATTCAGTTTTTTGTAGAACAAAAATGGTGCGCTCAGGAAATACCTTTTTCTCAAGAATTTTAAAACCTACTCTAAGACTTATCGACTCATAAAGCGAAATATCATGAGTTTCTTCGTAAATTCTTACTTCTTGATTTTCTCCTTGTAGATTTAAAGTGATTGTATGAACAATGCTATGTTCTTTGTTTCCTTTATGGGATTCCCAATGAAATTGAAATTCTTGATCATCTTCTACGTATCCATCTAAAGCATCGATGTATTCTGCACTTAAAACATCGAAAATAAAAACTCCATTTTCATTTAAACCTTCATAAATATTTGTGAAACCAAATAAAACATCTTCTAAATCTGCTAAATGGTTAATCACATCCATAGAAGCAATAACGGTATCATATGTGGATGAGAAAGGATCTAACATATCGTAAACTGCAATCTTGATTGGAATATGTTCCTCATTTGCTCGAAAATTTACAATCTGCAACATTTCTTCACTTAAATCGGTAGCCATAACTTGAAACCCTTTTTGGGAAAGTTCTAAAGAAAGGGTCCCCGTTCCACATCCAATATCAAGTAAAGTTCCTTTTGAAGTATATTTATCAATTAAATTTATGTATTCTTGATAGATCTCATGGTCAATAAAAGCGTCATAAAAAGAAGCTAATAAATCATAGCTCACTCTTTATTACCTTCAAGAAAGATTTCTTCTCTTTCAAAAAATAGCTTTTCAATTTTATAATAGGCGCGATCTTCTTGATGCATGACATGGACAATTATTTCACCTAAATCAAATAAAATCCAACGATTTTCACTTGCCCCTTCGATTCTTCTAATCGCATCTTTAGGCAAAGATTTGGCAAGATGATCAATTGCCGCGTGAACTTGCCTTTCATTCGAAGCTGAAGCAATTATTTGATAATCAAAATAAGGTGAAAACCCTCTAAAATCAAATATTCTTATATCTGTTAGTATTAAATCACTTAATGTTTTGGTGACAACTTGCAAAAGATCACTCATTCATTTCCTCCAATTTCATTTGATAATTATCAATGGCTTCTTTCGTAATTTTGGCGATAAATTCGCCATTACGAGTTAGATGACTAATTGTTAATTTCATTATCTCAAAGACGGTTTTATCTAGATTAATTTTAGAAAGATTTTTAAGTTTTTCATTGACATTTTTTCTTGAATCCTCGATAAAATCACTTACATAAATGATTTTTTCAAGGATAGACATGTCACTTCTTCCTGTTGTATGAAAGCAAATAGCATTTAAAATGTCTTCGTCGTCTATTTCACACTCATGTTTTGCATAATCACAAGCGCTTAAGGCGTGCCACGCTTTAGGTGGCCAGAGATTTAATTCTTCTTTTCCAAAAAAATGTATGATTCTCGAAATAGTTTCTTCTTTCGATTCAAGTTTGGTTGAATCATGTAAAAGTCCTGCAATTTCTCCTTTTATAGGGTCTATTCCATAAACACCACATAAAGAAATTGCGGTTGAAATGACACCTTCTGTATGAATTTGTCTTTTTTGGTCTTTCTGTAATTTATTAAAAACTAAACGATATAGTTCCTCTAATGATTTCATTAAATAATCGCGGGTCTCGAGTAAACACCCACAACAAAAGGAGCAAAAGCTCTCACATAAAATGGGGCTCTTATGGTAACAAACCCAAGTCCAGAAAAGACGATGTCATATTTTGAATTGTCTCTAATTTTAAACTCATGAAAAACCCATTTTGGAACTGCTTCATCTTCATTAAATGGTGGAGTAAGTAATGAATACAATTTAGTCTCGTACAGTTCATCAGCGCGAATGGTTTTCGTACGATGAATGTTTAACGTATTGGCAAAATAAGTTACCACATTCACTTTGTCCCCTGTTTCACCGTTGATAATGTCAAGTCTTGCAAGACCACCAAAAAATAAAGTTTGTCCTTCGTTTAGTTGAAAAACCAAAGGTTTTACTTCTTTTTTTGGAACGGTTAATTTGTAAGAAGGTCTCGTCAAATAGTGTGTATATTGATGTTTATTAATTACACCTGGTGTATCAAAAATCATTGTGCCATCTAAAAGAGGAAATCCTACAAGACCAATGGTTGTTCCTGGTGATGAAGACACAGTGACAACATCAGCAGGTGATCCAAGATAACGTTTTAAGATTTGATTAATTATTTTTGATTTTCCTACATTGGTTGACCCAACGATATATACATTTCTTTTTCCTTTATGCTTTTCAATAATTGCCATTAAGTCATCAAAATTATTCCCGTATTTAGCGGAAATTAGAATACTATCCAAAACGCTAAATCCTTCACTTGCAAGCATTTGTTTTAGCCAATTTAAGATACGTTCTGGTTTCACGTTTTTGGGAAGTAAATCCATTTTGTTTCCCACTAAAATAACATCTTCATTTCCAGTAAGTCGTTTAATGGCTGGAACAAATGAACCTGAAAAATCAAATATATCAACGATTTTAACTATTAAAGCATTTTCTTTGCTAATTTTATTAATGACATTTAGGTAATCATCATTGGATAAACTGTAAGTAATAATATCGCTGTAATGACGTATTCTATAACATCTTTGACAAAGAAGATTTTTTTGTTCAAAAGAGTCTGTCATCGTTTCTGAAACAAATCCCGGCAAAGTTTTATCGATGGTTTGAATTAATGCTCCACAACCCTTACAATATAGTTCAGTCATAGTTTTCTACCTCTTCTCTGCTAAATGTAATTCGTTAAAATACGCAATATTATGTTTTTTTAACTTTACTAATACTCTCTTTTCAAGTTTTCGATTTAATTTAGTATACCACTTTTCAACGTTTCGTTTAATGGCATCTACAACGATAACGTTAAATCCCATTCGTTTTCCGCCTAGGACATCTGTCATAAATTGATCTCCAATAACGCAAACTTGATTACATGTTACGTCATGAAGGAAATTAAATGCTTTTTTAAATCCTCTTTTTAAAGGCTTTCTTGCACTGCTAACAAATAAAGAATGCACTTGATTTGAAAAAAATTTAACTCGATCATAGTGATTGTTTGAGATAATAACAATTTGGAATTCTAAAAGAGTAAGTTTAGAAAACAATTGAATGATTAAATCATTAGGTGAAGTTTCATCATATGGTATTAATGTATTATCCAAATCAATCAGTAAGGCTTTAATTCCTTTTTGTTTTAAAGCCTCAAAGTTAATATCAAAAACGGTTTTTTGATAATCATCTGGACAAAACAATGAATCTTTTACAAATATTCCAATCATTTCTTACCTCCAAATACTAATCTATATTATACCTAATAATCGCAAAAAAGTCCATTTTTTTATTTTGTGATTTCTAATCATCAAAATCACATTATAAAAAAAACGATGATAGAAAATCATCGAATTTTATAAAGTAACTAACCCTCGATTTTGGCTTGAAAAGAAAGAACTTTTAGGCCTTGCCTTAAAACAAAACCATCTAGTTGAATCCACTCATCTTTTGGTTTTAAAATCAGCTCTATCTCTTCATTAACGTATAACGGTTGTATGTAATGAATTTGGTAGGTATTTGGGCTGGTTTTATGTTCAAGCGATTCTACAACGTAACGAATATAACAAGAATTGTTGACATGTAGATTTTCATCAATATCTTTTGATAAAATACGTTTGCAAATCGCTGTTTGATTCATTTGTAATTCGATTGGAGATATTTTTTTAAAATTAATTTGAAAAAATACTGTGTCAGATTCAAAAACAAGATTTTTATCAACAACATTCGATTGAAGAGCGTTTTGAAGTTTTAGAGTACTCCGGCTTACGATACTCCAAAGAGCCATTGCCTTTAAAAGTTCAATTCCATTTAAATCCATAATCCGATAATTCCAAATAATCCCTAGTTTTGTGATAGGGTTTGGCCATGTTTCAATTTGAATCGTTTGATTTGATACAGGCAAAGATTTCCACTCTACTCGAATTCTTGAGATAACCCAAAACAATCCGATAATATTCATCTGTTCATACCCAAATCCGAGATCTTGACTATAAAAATCTGTTGAAATTTGCAATTGCTTTTGAACAGATTCAAGAATCATGGAAAGTGGCGGGTTAGGGCCTAAATCTTGCATCGTAACATTTCTTAAATACTTCGCGATCATCTCCAAGAACGACCTTTTTTTGGTTTAATCAAACAAGTAGGTTCGAAACCAATCAAATCATAACGTTTTGCTTTCATTAACGCTTCAAATACCAAATCATAGTTTTTCGGATTGCGGTATTGGATTAATGCTCTTTGCATGGCTTTTTCTTGAGCAGATTTTGCAACATAAAGAGGAGTCATGGTCCTTGGATCTAACCCGGTATAATACATGGTTGTAGAAAGAGTCAAAGGGGTAGGATAAAAGTCTTGAACTTGTTCTGGATTGTATTTCATATCCCGTATGTATTCTGCTAATATAATTGCATCTTCAATGGTAGATCCGGGATGTGAACTCATTAAATAGGGAACAAGATATTGTTCTTTTTGAATATGATTATTGATGGCATAAAATTTTCTAACAAATTCATCAAATAAAGCTTTTTTTGGTTTACCCATTTTTTCTAATACTCGATCTGATACATGTTCTGGTGCTACTTTTAATTGCCCAGATACATGATGTTGTACTAGTTCTTTAAAAAAAGTATCATCTTTGTCATACATGACATAATCATATCTTATTCCACTTCGAATAAAAACTTTTTTGATTCCTTCTAATTCTCTTAATTCTCTTAAAACTGCTAAATAATCACTATGATCAACAATCAATTGCGAACAAGGTTCATCTTGAATGCATTGCCTGTTTTGACATACTCCATATTTTTCTTGTTGCTTACAAGATTTGTGGTAAAAGTTTGCTGTTGGCCCACCTACATCGTGAATGTACCCTTTAAACTCTTCGTCTTTTTCAAATTCTTTTGCTTCTAACACAACAGATTCTTTGCTTCTAGATTGAATCGTTCTTCCTTGATGCATCGTTAAAGCACAAAAAGAACATCCTCCATAACAACCGCGATTAATTGTAATGCTAAATAGTACTTCGTCCATTGCTTTAATGTGTCCTTGTTTTTCTTGCAAAGGATGAGGACGTCTCATAAATGGTAAAGTATAAATTTGATCCATTTCAAATTCAGTTAAAGGAGGCTGAGGAGGGTTTTGAACCACATAATGATTTTTATAATTTTCGACAAGTGGTCTTGCAGAAATAGCATCGGTGTTCTTGTATTGAATCATAAAAGATTTTGCATATGTTTCTTTTGAAGCAATTAATTCATCAAAAGAAGGTAAAACAATTGAGTTTTGCGCAATCAAATCTTCATTATTCGTTTTATAAACCGTTCCTTTAATGTAAATGATATCAGTGGCTTTTAGTCCAGCATCTAATGCTTCTGCAATTTCAACGATTGCTAATTCGCCCATACCATAGACTAACAAGTCTGCTTTTGAATCAATTAAAATGCTTTTACGAATGTGATCTTCCCAGTAATCATAATGGGAAAGTCTTCGAAGTGATGCCTCAATCCCTCCAACAATTATTACATTTTCAGAGTCGATTTCTCTAATGAGATTGCTATATTTAATAACGGCTCTATCTGGTCTTTTACCTGCAACTCCACCAGGAGTATATGTGTCTGAATTCCTTTTTCTTTTATTGACTGTATAGTGGTTAACCATTGAATCAATGTTCCCACTATTTACAAGCCAGCCAAGTCGTGGTTTACCAAATTCTAGAAAGGAATTTGAGTCTTTTACATTTGGCTGAGAAAGAATACAAACTGTAAATCCGTGTCTTTCTAAAATTCTAGCGATAATTGCCGTGCCAAAAGAAGGATGATCGCAGTATGCGTCTCCTGTAACAAATACAAAATCAGGTTGACTGATTCCGCTGTTTTCCATTTCCAAACGATTAATTGGTAAAAACGGCATAGTTACACCTCGTAATTCTTAAATAATTGTTTTAATTCTTTGCGCATGATTTTGTAATTTGGTTCATATTTTAAGAGTAAATCATAAAAGGATTTTTGATGTCCTGGAACCACTAAATGGATGAGTTCATGAAGTAAAATAGCGTGTAAGTACTTTTTTTCAAATCGGCAAAGAACGCTATTTAGCTTAATGATTCTTTTTTTGATATGACAACTACCAAATTGACTTTTCATAAGCTGACTCTTAAAAGTAATGTTGTTAAGATTAATTTCTTTCCCTAACGTATCTTCCAAAGTTAAAAGCATCACTTTTACAGTATCTAATACTATTGTTTGAAAAAATGATTCTAATTTTTTATGATTTAAGTCTTGTTGGTTTGTTTGGTAAATAAGAATATTGTTAGATAATATGATTTTTTGATTGGAAGATTTCACTTTTTCAAGAGGAATCTTTTGTCCGAAAATAGAAACAAAATCAGAATTATATAAATTTAATCTTTGTGGAATATCAATCATTTTATGGATCTTCGCTTCATTCTTTTGGATAAATTTGATAATTTCTGATTCCGAAACTAATTTATTTGTAGTAATCAATAAGTGACTATTTTTCTTGATTCTTAAGTAAGTATTTTTTATGTTTTTATAACGGATATCGTACGACATTTGTTTTGTTCCTATTTGAACCGTTTTCATCTTAAGCCTCCAAAAAAGCGATGGCAAAATCCGTTGTCTTTTTAGCAACATCGGTAACGATATCTTTATAGATTTTTGTTTGAATCGGGTCGTCAATCACATCTGATATTCCCCTGATTGATAGAAAAGGAGTGTTAAATTTATAGCAAGTCATTCCGATTGCCATGCCTTCCATTTCGCAAGCTAAAACATTGTCAATTTCATTAAGAATAGGCAATAAAACTCGCGTAGAAACAACAAACTGATCCCCTGAAACAATGTTACCAATTAAATAAGGAATTTTCAGTTTATCAAAGACCGTAATCGCTTTTTTTCTTAAATTTGAGTCTGTAAAAATTTGTAAAGGTTCATCTCCTATTTTACCAAAGGGCAGATGATCAATTTCGATTAAAGAAACATCGAAATAACTAACGGCTTCAGCTAAAATAATGTTGCCTTCTTTTGCGGGAATCAGTCCTCCCGCAACGCCAATATTCATTACATAATCGATGGAAAATGTTTTCAAAAGAAGCGTAGTTGTTATGGCAGCATTTACCTTGCCAACTCCTGATTTTACTAAAACTACTTTTTTATCAAATATTTCGCCTACAAAAAAACGTTTATCAGCAATGTCTATCACTTCATTTTGCTTCATAACATCAAATAAATAAGCTAATTCTTTATCCATTGCTCCAATGATTCCAATCATTTCCAACCCTCCAAAAGAAAAAAGAGAAAAATTTTCATTTTCTCATTATTTGATATCGATAATTTCCACGGATAATTCTGTGCCAGTCTCAGCTTTATATTGAATAACATTTCCTTTTTTATGGCCAATCAATGCTCTACCAATTGGCGATTCATTGGATATTTTGCCTTGCAAAGGATTTGCTTCTAGATGACCAACAATTGTAAATTCTCTCACGTTATCATTGCTCAAAAATTTTATAATGACTGTTTTGCCAATCATTACTACTCTTGAATTCGTATCACGAATGATTTCTGAATGTTTTAAAATGTTTTCTATTTCTTTGATTCTAGCTTCAATTCTTGCTTGTTCGTCTCTTGCTGCATCGTAATCAGCGTTTTCAGACAAGTCTCCTTGAGCTCTAGCTTCTTTTAAAGCTTCTAAATTTTGTTTGCGGTCAACTTCTTTCAAAGTTTCTAATTCTTGTTTTAAATTTTGAAAGCCGGCTTCCGTTAATTTAAAAGTGTTTTCCATAATTTTTGTCCCCTTACTTTTAGTGTTTTATATTATAACATAGTTTATTTGTTTAAGATAGTAATAATTTTTGCATTTATTAAATCCACAGCCACATCATGAGAATAGTCATTTGGTATAATGATATCCGCATACCGTTTTGATGGTTTTACAAACGCATAATGCATCGGTTTTACAGTTGTCAAGTATTGTTCAATGACACTTTCTATGGTTCTTCCTCTTTCTTTTGTATCTCGTTTCAATCTTCGAATAAACCTCAAATCGTCATCTGCTTCCACAAAGATTTTGATATCAGCAAGATTTCGAATTCGTTCATCTTCTAAAACTAAAATACCTTCTAATATAATAATCTTTGCCGGATGAACAATTTCTACTTTTTTTGCTCTTGTTAAATTCACAAAATCATAAGTTGGTTTTTCAATAGAGTGGCCTAAAATCAGCTCTTGAATATGATTGTAAAATAAATCATTGTCAAGGGAGAATGGATGATCATAATTTACTTTTCTTCGTTCTTCCATAGAAAGTGAAGATTGATTTTTGTAATAATCGTCATGTTTTATTACAATAATCTCAAAATGTCCCAGAGTCGCTAGTATTTTATTCACAACCGTTGTTTTTCCAGAGGACGATCCACCTGCGACTGCTATTACGACTGGTTTTGTCATTTAAAACACCTTCCTAATTAAATCATATGGTTTTAAGTCAAGATCAGATTGAAACAATATTATTTGTAAAGGATGTCTTGCGGCGTCTAAAAGGAGTCCATCTTCAGAATATAAATCTCCTACTTGAAATTGAATGGGTATTTGTGTTGGGCTCAACACTTCTAAAATGTCTTGCGGCTTGAAGTAATTTCGTTGTTCAATCATTGCTTGTTTGGTTTCTTGATTGTAACTTAGCACAATTCCAACAAACTCTTTGGTTGGCTCTTCGCTTCTCATGTTGTAAAGCTGTTGCAAAGGTGTAGTTATCCCTTTCATAAAACCAAATGATGTTAAACGATTTTCTGCTTTTTTTATTTCATTTTCATAAAATGAAATCGGTTTGATTTGTCTTAAATCATAATCATCTATTAACATTCGATAGGTTGATACAACTGTGGCGATGTAGTGAATGGATTTCATTCTGCCTTCAATTTTTAAAGATGAAATTCCAAGGTCCATTAGAGTAGGAATAAAAGCTAACGTTTCTAAGTCTTTTGAAGACATTTGAAAATCAAAATCCTCGCTGATTTTTGTATCGAGATGATATAGATCATATTTCCAGCGGCAACTATGTGCACACCCACCTCTATTTGCGTCTCGATTTGACATATAGTTTGATAACGTGCATTTTCCTGAATAAGATACGCACATTCCTCCATGGATAAATACTTCTAATTCCGATAAAGTATTGTGAGATATCGTTTTAATTTCTTCAAGAGATAATTCTCTTGCTAAAACAATTCGTGAAATTCCATAATTATACCAATAATTAGAAAGCAGACTATTTGTCACGGATAATTGGGTTGATAGATGAATATTTAAGTGAGTGAGCGTTTTTGCTCGGTCAATAATATAAGGACTTGAACAAATAATGGCATCCACTTGACATCTTTCTAAATCAAGTAAGTATTGATCTAAATCAAGTAAATCGGAATTGTGTGGAACAATATTAGTAGTCACATAAATTTTTTTTTGAATCGAATGAGCAAAATCAACTGCTTCCTTTATTGAAACTAATGAGAAATTAGATGCTCTAGCTCTAAGTGAAAACTTTGTTCCACCTATATAGACCGCATCTGCGCCATATAATAATGCTATTTTTACTTTTTCAAGGTCTCCGGCTGGAGCTAATAGTTCTGGCTTCATTCGTTTTCACCTTTTATTTTCTCAGTTTTTCGGTAATAAAATCCGCTGTCATATAATTTATTGTATGTATTGAAAAACGATGAAACTAGAGATTCATTTTGATATGCCTTAATTGCTTGATAATATTCATCATCACTCATAAAGATTCTTTCTAAAAACAAATCCGTTAAGTAAGGCTTTAACACACCCAGTTCTTGAAAAGAAGATAGTTTTTTGGAGCGAAAGATATAAGTGCCAAATCGATCTTCAACGATAGGATATTCTTCGTTTTTTCTCATTTCTTCTTTTAAATAAAAAGAAGTACTTGATAAATAATTTTGAATTTTTTCTCCTTTAAAAGAAAAATAATTTGTAAGCAACGGTCTTCTAGAGTAAAACATATCTAAATATCCATGACCAACAAGCGAAATTTCTAAGTGATGATGATTCGAAGAAATGTCTATAATATCTTCTAAAGTTATTTCCTTCGAAATAGTCATTCCTTTAATTTTGAATTGATGTAAAAACCAAGAATCGTAACCATTTGTATTCATTGTCCCTGGTTGATAAATCATTAAGTGTTCCATATTATGTTCTTTTGAGGCCACAAGAATGGTCATATCAAAACACACAATTCCATCTACGTTCATTTTGTTTAATATGGATAAATAATTATGAAGTTCCACTAAATCCGTTTCGTGGATCATTGTGTTCATTAAAATGTAAATTGATTTTTGCATTTGTTTTACTTTTTTTACAATTAGATCTATTTCGGATAAAGAAAAAGGATAAACGGCTTTTGCAGTAAAATAATTGGTTTGAACTAAGAATACATCAACGCCAATATTGCCTAAATGTTCAATTTCATCCATTGATTTTAACGTTGCAACGATTCTCATGTTTTCACCTCATTTTTTAATAGAAACTGCAATTCCATCGCCAATTTCATAAATATAAGTATTAAAATTTTGATTTTCTAACAACCAAGTATTATATTTTTGGATTTTACGAACCAATTGTTTTCTGTTACGACTTATGATACTAGACGTATCTTCTACTTGACCTCTAAATAATAAATTATCAGAAATAATGACACCTTTATCTAACAAAATTGGTTCATATTTCTCAAAAAACTTGATATATTGTGCTTTTGCAGCATCAATGAAGATCAAGTCCACTTTATCTAATGATTGAATTTCTATGTCTAACGCATCAGCAAAAATAACATTAATTTTATCTTTTAAGTTAGATTCTTCAATGTTTTTATTGGCGCGAATTTCCATTCGTTTATCTTTTTCAATCGTTACAACGGTTGCGGATGTATGCCTAGATATTGCAATTGCGCTATACCCAATCGCAGTTCCGATTTCCAAAACACGATTTATTTTTCCGATTTGGATTAATTGAATTAGAAAATGAATTCCTTCTTCTGTCATAATAGGAATTTGTTCTTGAATGGATTCTTTACGGAGTCTCTTTAAAACAGGATCATCAAATACCGAATTTAATCGATTTAAATATTCGTTTTTCAAAAAATCACCAACTAAAAAAGGGAAAAGAGTAACTAATTACTCTTCTTTGCCTTCTTCTTCATCTTCAACTATTTCTTCTTCATCTTCAGCTTCTTCTTCGTCTTCTAAAAAGCTTTCTAATACTTCTTCAACTAAATCCCATTCAGCGTCTGTCTCTATTTGAACTAATTTGCCTTCGTCATCATCATCTGGATTATAACTTGCAGCATAGTATTCCCCTGATTCATCATCTTTTATTTGATAAACAACATATGATTTACCAAATTCTTCGGATTCAAATGTTAAAAGAATTTCACATTCAATTTCATTTCCATTTTCATCTGTAACTAATAAATATTCCATTTCGTTTCCCATAGTAACTCACTTTCTGCTATCTAAGTAGCTTTGTAATATGATTGTTGCGGCAAGCTTGTCAATTTTTTCTTTTCGTTTTTTTCGACTCATATTGGCGTTAATCATCACTTGATTGACAATTCTTGATGTCAATCTTTCATCCCACAATACAATCGTTGCCTTTGTTTTTTGTTTTAATTCATCTCTAAAATCTTCCGAAATTTTCGCTTGAAAACCCGTCGAACCATCCATGTTTTTAGGATAGCCTAAGACGACAAGTTCTACTTTATTATTATCAATAAAATGTGCGATGTAGTCAAGGGGTATTTGATAATTTCCTTCTGTAAATGTAAATGTTTCAATCCCACTTGCTAATATCGCGCTTGGATCTGAAAGAGCAATACCTAACGTCTTAGATCCTAAATCCAAACCTAGTATTCTCATAATAACAGCTCCTTAATTTTTTGAAGTGCTTCATCCACTTTAGTTTTATCTTTTCCTCCGGCTTGAGCAAAATCAGGTCGGCCTCCACCATTTCCATCACAGAGGAGTGCAGCTGTTTTTACAAGATTGCCCGCATGAATCTTTGGATCATTGCTTTTTGCAATAAATACCACTTTGTCTTCTAGAACTGAAGCAATGAATACCACTCCTTTTTCTATTTTGTCCATGATATTGTCTACTAATTGTTTTAATGTTTGAATCTCTAAATTGTCGACTTTTGTGATAAGACGATTATTGATGATTTGATTAAAGTAAGTGTCCATATGACTCATTACATTGCTTTCTTTTTGTCTTGAGTAATCTTTTTCTAATTCCTTCACTTCTTTTTGCAATTCATGAAGTTCTTGACGTTTATTTAAAACATCTTGATAACTTCCTAATACTTCAGAAGAAAAAGAAAAGTGAAATGATAAATTAATGTGCTCTGATATTGCATTCTCCACAATCGAGTTTGCTTTTTTTAACAGATTGTCTGCGTCTTGATTCATCCCAATCAAAGAATCTTTAATCGAATACACATTGTCATTTGTTAATCCTTCGATTCGATAAATACCAGATCCAATGGAAGAAAAACTTTTGATTGCAAATTTTTTGATATCATACAAATCAGATACATGAGTTCCTCCACATAAATCGAGTGAATATTTTAAATTGACTGCACGAACTAAATCATCGTATTTTTCACCAAATTCAGCTATTGCACCTCTTTTGATTGCTTCTTTTACTGTGATGATGTCCGTTGATGCGATGTAATGCTCTGAAATCATGTCATTAACCATTTTTTCAAGAATCAATAGTTGTTCTTCTGTAATGGATTCATAATGATTAAAATCGAAACGAAGTGTCTCACTTGTGACTTGACTTCCTTGTTGGGAAATATGGCCTCCAAATAGATCTCTTAGAGCTTTAAATAACAAATGAGTGGCAGAGTGATTGTAAGTCGTTTGTTTTCGTTTTAGTTCATCTACTTTTGCATTAACTTGTGCTCCTTCAATTACTTGTCCTTCTAAAACAGTATATTGATGAAGAAATTGGCCATTTGGCATTTTAGAAACATCGATTACCGAAACCACAAATTGATCATTATAAATGATTCCAGTATCGGATACTTGTCCACCAGAAGTCGCATAAAACGGTGTTTTTTCTAGTACAAGTCCTTCCGGAAATACTTTGATGATTTTTGTTTCTACAAACAATAAATCGTATCCAACAAACTCACTTGGAGTTTTGAAGTCTAAAAATTCTTCGTTTTGTGATTTCATAGATTGAATGTCTTTTCTTGCATTTCTGGCTCTGTCTTTTTGTTTTTCCATTTCTTGAAGAAATCCTACTGTATCAACTTTTAGTCCTAATTCTAAAGCGTATTCCATCGTTAATTCAATCGGAAATCCAAAAGTATCATATAACAAAAAAGCATCTTCACCACTAATTAGATTATTCTTAGAAACCATTGCAATGGTTTCAAAGCGTTTTTCACCGCTCACTAATGTTTCCAGAAATTTAGTTTCTTCTGCTATAACAATTTTCTTAATGATGTCTTCTTGTTCAATCAAATTTGGATAAAAATCTTTCATAACAAATAGAACTTCATCGACTAATTGATCTAAAAACGGAAAAATAATTCCTAACGTTTTTCCATATTTAACTGCTCTTCTTAAAAGTCTTCTAAGAACATAGCCTCTTCCTTCGTTTGATAAAATTGCTCCATCAGCTATTGCAAAGGTAACAGCTCTTATATGATCAGATATTACTTTAAAAGCCATTTGGCCTTTGTAAGGAACTCCTGAGATGCTTTCAAGTCGCTTAATGATTGGTAAAAAGAAATCTGTTTCAAAATTTGTAGGAGCATTTTGAATCACGGAGGCAAGTCGTTCTAATCCACATCCGGTATCGATGTTTTTATTTGGAAGTTCAGGATAATCTTGTCGAAGTAGCCCAGGTTTTGCATTATATTGAGAAAAAACAATGTTCCAGATTTCAACAAAACGATCGTTATCGATATCATCTTTGATTGCGTCTTTGTTAAAATCACCAAATGTAGGTCCTCGATCAATAAAGATTTCCGTGCAAGGTCCACAAGGACCTTCTCCAATTTCCCAAAAATTACCATCCACAGTTGGAATGATATGGTCTTTATCGATACCAAGTTTTATCCACAAGGCTTTTGTCTCTTCGTCAGTAGGATAAACAGTAATATATAAGTCATCTTTGTTAAATCCGAACCATTTAGGACTAGTGAGTAATTCATATCCCCAAGCAACAGCTTCTTCTCTAAAATAATCTCCTATTGAGAAGTTTCCAAGCATTTCAAAAAAGGTGTGATGTCTTGCGGTTTTTCCAACATTATCAATGTCATTGGTTCTAATGCATTTTTGTGCATTAACAATACGAGGGTTTTTAGGAACAATAGTCCCATCAAAATATTTTTTTAAAGCGGCTACTCCTGCATTCATCCATAGTAAAGTCGGATCATCATTTGGAATTAAGGATGCTCCTTTTTCGATGGAATGACCTTTTTCTTTAAAAAAGTCTAACCACATTTGTCTGATTTCATTTCCTGTTAAATATCTCATGATTTATCCTCCCAAAAAAAGAAAATCATCCTTAACATATAAAGGACGATTTTATCGCGGTACCACCTTTGTTCTAGAAAACTAGCACTCTATCTCTTTAACGCAGAGAGTTACGGGTGTTTTTAACACCTCTTGAAAGGAGCTTCAAAATTTTATTTATTGTTTAGTTTCACCAACCCTAAACTCTCTTTATTTTAAATAAAATTTCTACTTATCTTTCGCATCGATTTGAAGGTATTATACAACATTTTTTTACTTTTTGCAAACGTTTTTCAAACGTTATAAAAAATCTTCAATTGTGAGAAGATTCTCACTTAGATGATTGGATTCAACTTGTGATAAAAATGATTTTAAAAGTGTATTACGAGGGACTTCTTGTCCTGACACTCCTTGTCTTAACGCAGAATAATCACCTATCATTATTAGTTTTTCTTTTGCTCTTGTGACTGCTGTATAAAGTAGTTTTCTTTTTAACATAATCGTATAACTTCTTACCAGTGGTAAAATGACTATTTTAAATTCGCTTCCTTGAGATTTATGGATGCTGATTGCATAAGCTAACGCAAGATTATCAAAATCTTTTACGTTATATTTTACTTGATTGCCAGAAAAATCAACTAGCATTTCTTTATCTTCAATTATTCCAACTACTACTCCTAAATCTCCATTCATTATGGAGTCTTCTGGTTGATTAACAAGTTGTAATACTTTGTCATTAAAACAAAATGTTTTATCCCCATTCGTGATTTTATGTGATAAGTGCTGTTTATTGAACCGTTCTTGAATTAATTGATTTAAGTGATCAATTCCATTTATTCCTTTGTACATTGGCACTAGAACTTGAATATCTTCTTGCAAATCAAATCCTTCGTTTATGGCTTCTTGAATCACTTTTAAAACGACACTAGAAACTAACGAATCGTTTGAACGTATGAATTTTCGATCTTCATTATTTTGAATCAGATTTTCGCTTAAATTTTGATTTAGAATATCATAGGCCAAAGAAATAATGGAAGAATCATAGGCTTGACGATGAATTTTATTTAATTTTACAACCGGGAATAAATCAGATTCAAGTAAATCCGTCAATACTTGTCCTGGTCCAACAGAGGGTAGTTGATTGTCATCTCCTACGATTATGACTTTGGTACGTAGTTGAATAGACCTAAATAATTGTTTTGCTAAAAGAACATCTAACATGGATGCTTCATCAATAACAACCAAAGATGCTTCGATTTTATTGTGCTCATTAAACGTAAAATGACCTTCGTAATCAAGACCTAATAATCTGTGAATAGTGGTAACTTCCATATTGGTAGCTTCCTTTAAACGTTTGGCTGCTTTTCCTGTAGGAGCTGCTAGTTTTATTTTTGATCGAATAGATAAATCGTTTTGATGCATCAACTTATAAACATGTACAATTCCATTAATGATGGTTGTTTTCCCTGTTCCTGGGCCACCGGTAATGATAACAAAATGTTTTTCTAACGCTGTTTTAATCGCAAGCCGTTGAATAGGAGTATATTCAATAAATGATAATTTTTCAAAGTCAGAGATGTATGTTTCAATTAAATCTAAGTCAAAGGATTCCTCTTTGATTTCATTTAATTGAAACACATAATTTGAAATTCCTTTTTCTGCATAAAAAAGATGAGTCAAACTAATTTTATCTTCTTGATAAATGATTTTATTTTCACTTGCTAGGACGTCTAACATATCAAAAATTTGTGATTCTTCTATATAAAAATCTTCACTGACGTTTAAGTAAGACAACGTATAAGCAACAAGTCGTTCTTTTAATAAGAAAGTGTCTCCATATTTATTCATATACTCGATCAACAAATACGAAATAACGGCTTTAATTCTTAAAGGATTATCAAAGGAAAATCCAATTTTCAACCCAATTTCATCGGCTCGTTTAAATCCAATTCCTTCAATATCATCCATTAGAATGTAGGGGTTTGTTTTAATGATGTCTATTGCGGAAAAGCCATAATGTGAATAAATCTTCATTGCCATTTTTGGAGATATTTGAAATCCATATAACCATACAAGTGTCGACTCGACTTGTCTGTTTTTGATAATGTTGGTTTCAATAATGTTCTTCTTTTTTTCATTCATTAAAGGTACGTTATTTAAAACATCTGGATTATTTGCTATTTGATCTAGGGTATCTTCTCCTAAAAAATCAACAATATTTTCAGCGGTTTTTGGACCAATGCCTTTAAAAAGATCACTGGATAAATAATCTATGATTCCTTCTCTCGTTTTTTCCATTAATCTCTCAAATCGATTTGCATTATATTGAACTCCATATTTTGGATGATTGGTAACTTCTCCAAAAAAACGGTATCGATGAAGAGCATCTAAACGAGGAAAAAACCCACAAACAATAACTGTGGGTTCAAAATGAAGTAAATCCAATTCATTTGTATCAATTATTTCAACTTTAATAACTGAATAGGAACTATCGTCGCTGTAAAACAAATATTGTTTAATCAACCCTTCAATATAGTTCATTTCATATCCTTTCAAACGTGTTATTTCATAAATGCTTCAATATCTTTCATTTCCTTAATAATCGATTCACTTAAATTAATGTGTCCTTCTTCTGTAACTAAGACGTTGTCTTCGATTCGAATGCCAAGCCCTTCTTCTTCAATGTAAAGTCCTGGTTCAACCGTAAGGACAATTCCAGGTTTTAAAGGCTCTTGATAAGTTCCTACATCATGAACATCAAGTCCAAGATAGTGGCTTACTGAATGATAATAATATCTATCAATTTCGGAGTCTTCTTTTATCAAACCAATTGCTTTTAATCCTTGAGTAAGTAGATCTTTTGCATATCGATTTAAATCAGCAACGAAAATACCAGGTTTAACATATTCAATGGTTTTTTTGTTTACAGAAAGTACAATTTCATAAATTTTAGCTTGTCTTGAAGTAAATGTTCCATTTGCTGGAAACGTTCTTGAAATATCGGATGCATAAGTATCTGATAGTGCTCCTAAATCAAGCAATACTAAATCGCCATCTTTTATTTCACAGAAATTATCTTCATAATGTAAAATGGTTGCATTTTTACCACTAGCTATAATGGAATTAAAAGACAATCCCTCACTTCCTTCTGATTTAATCGTATATTCAAACAAAGCTTCTAATTGATGTTCATTGTATTTAGGTTTTGTAAAACGAAAAATCGCTTCAATTCCTTTTTTTGCATATTCAATTGCTTGAGAGATAAGAGCCACCTCTTCTTGCGATTTATACATTCTTTTTATATCTAAAATTTCATTGGCGTTTTGAATGCGAATTTCTGGATAATTTTTTAAGAAAAAATCACTTTGATCAAGACTAATTGGTCTTGAATTTGGTTTTGAACGATATAAATCAAGATAGACTTTCTTTGGGAAAACCGTTAAGGCCTTTCTTGAATTCGATAATATTTGTTGGGACACAAAATTCGTGAATTCATTCAAAAAATGGATGTTTTTCACTTCAACATCGCAAATAGTAGAAACTTCATCTTTTGTCAATCGTCTTCCAAGCCATTTTGTCGCAAAATCACTTGCTTCTTCAATAAACATAAACTCTAAAAAAGAAGATTCTGTTTTTAAGAGCAGTAATATATTATTTGCATTTTTTAGTCCTGTCAAATAATAGAAATTCCGATTTGGAACATATTGATAGAATTGATCTGCTGTTTTGTGAGGAGCTTCTCCTGAGTAAAAAAGGGCAAACGAATACTCTTTCATTTGGTCCGCAAATTCTTGACGATGTTTTTTAAATATGAGTTTGTTCATTTCTATCACCTCAAAATCATTTTTATATATTATAACATATTCTTTGAATCAATAAACAAAAAAGCACAAAATCTGTGCTTTTTAATTCGTAAAATTTAATCGAATCGTCCCGTTTGAAGTCCTTAATTTAATTTCGTTCTCTAAAGTTGTGTGATATTGATTTACAACCACTTCTCCATCATCAATATAAAGCTTTCCATTGATTGTGTTTAATGAAACAAAATAATCATCAAAATTTCCTTCTACTTGCATACTGATTGGTCCATTTGAAGTATAACAATCAATAGATTCAGCTAAGATAGAAGATCCTTCAATGGCTCCGTTTGATGTTTCAACTTCAATCACAAGCGCTTCAACATTATTTAATATTATTTTACCATTGGAAGTATCGACTAAAACTGAATGTAATGCAGTAACGTTTATAAGTGTGACTTCCCCATTTGAACTGTTTAAATTAAGTTCATCAAATACGCTTAAATCACTGACTTCAATGCTTCCATTGGATGTGTCTACATACAAATTATAAATTTCGGTTGTAGGCAAATATAAATAAAATTTATTATAAGTTGAAAGATTAAAGAAATCAAATCCAATGAAGAAATCCGCATACCATAATTGCTCATTTTGGATTTCAAGTGATGTGCCACTTAATGTAACATCCATCCAACTTTTTTCTGATTCATAAAAACTTAAGATTATTTCGTCTGATTCACTTGGAAGTATGATTACTTGTTTATTATCTAAGAAAAGGTCTATGGAAGAAAATTCATCTGCGCTGTAAGTTAATTCTCTTAATTCATAATCTTCTGCTTTATAGAAACTTGAAATCCCTTCACCTGAGATAATACCAAACGCTATCGATACACCAATTCCTATTAACAATAATGCAAATCCTATTTTTACCAATCGGTTCATCTTAAACACCTTCCCTTTTTTGCCATGATTGAACTTTGCGCATAATTTGATTTAACCAATCTTTTGCTTGATCGAAAAACCATTGAATCAATCCAATTCCTAATAGTAAGAATCCCACTCCCACTGTGAAATGTCCCAGATACATCAGTTGTATTGAAACTGGTTTTGAACTTTCAAGAATGTATTGAATAATCGCTTGAACTGAAACTGCGATCCCTGAAACAGCAAAGCTAAACCCAACAGATACGACGATTATGAATAAAATTGCATATAGAAAGTATCCAATAATTCGAACCGAAACCCCAAAAGCATTTATCAAGGAGAATTCACGTTTTTCTTTTACTTTTTGAATAAAGGTTTCATCAGTTTTGATGGTTTTTACTAAATCATCAATTCTTCCCAAACTTAGGATAAAAGATTCTTCTCCTTCGTTATTATCTATTGCATCTTGTATTAACTCTTCGTAGTAACTTAGAATTTCTTCTTTTTCTGACTTATCTAAAAATTCTAATTGTAATTTTAAATTCTTTATAAAATCATTTTTTTTCATTTAAAAATCCTCCTCTTATCGTAAAACATAGTCATAAATTTGTTTCATTTCTACAAAATCTGATTCTGATTCCTTTAGTTTTTGTAACCCACTTTTTGTAATTTTGTAATACTTCCGAATTCTTGAATTGAAAATGGTTTGATACGTACTAACTAAATTTTGTATTTCTAATCTTTTCAAAATTGGATAAAGCGTCGACTCGGATACATCTTGTACTTTGGAAACTTCTTGTACAATTAAATAACCATAAGAGTCTTCAAATTTTATGGACGCTAACACAAGAAGTTCTAAAAAACCTTTTTTTAATTGACTGTCCATGCGAATACCTCCCTATGTGTAATACTATACAATACATAGTATATAATGTCAACAATTATTTTAAAAAAAAATCACTTTTTTTTAAGTGAGTTTTTTTAAATCGATTCTTTGTTCTTTTTTAACTTAGTCCACAACATCCATATTCCAAATAATACAAGATAAATCAGAATAAACCATAAAGCATTGATTGGATGATTTTGAATATCAAATACTGATCCTAAAAACACTAAAAACATGACAATGATTAATCTAGACGTAATGGTTAAAAATATATATTTTGAAACTTTTATTTTAGTAAGAGAAATGGCATAGTTCAAAATAGAAGATGGTAAAAAAGGATTTGATAAAATAATGAGAACCAACCACACATTCGGTCCAGACACCATATTTAAAAACTTTTTACCGTATTTATGATCTTCAACTTTTTTTACAAAATATGGTCCAAACGTTGAACGAATAATTCCAAATATCAAAAACATTCCTAAAAAAGAGCCTAATGTAGAAAGAAGAATGGTTAAGACGGTTCCTTGAACCGTTCCATAAGCACTTGCCATGATAGTTAAATTAAAAGCTACCAACATGGTTAATGGTAAATAAGGAATTACGGCTTCTAAAAATGGTAAAAACACCGCAGCAAGCGGTGCAAACCAGATATTGCTTAAAATAAATTGTTGAAGTTTATCAAGTAAATCTAAAAGAAAAGTCAAAAGGGTTCCTTCTTTCTATATCATGAGAAAAAAGCATCCTGCCGGATGCTTTGGTTTAAATCAATTCCGCAAAATGTTTTAATGTACGAACCATTTGCCAAGTAAAGGAAGCTTCGTTATCATACCATGCTAATATTTTAACAAGTTGTTTTCCATCTACTTCCATTACGATTGTACTAGATGCATCAAACATAGTTCCTTGAGAAATGCCAATGACATCGCTTGATACGATTGGATCTTCTGTATAACCAACCACTTCAGACTCTGCAGCTTTTACAGCGGCGTTTATTTCTTCTACGGTAACTTTCTTTTTAAGTTCAACCACTAAGTCTACAATGGAACCAGTAATAACAGGAACTCTTAAAGCTAATCCATCCATTTTACCTTTTAGTTGTGGTAAAACAAGTGCTACTGCTTTTGCAGCTCCAGTAGTAGTTGGAACGATATTTGCAGCTGCTGCTCTACCTCTACGTGATCTAAAGCCTTTTGAATGAGGAACATCTAAAGTAGCTTGATCGTTTGTATAAGCATGAACTGTAGTCATGAACCCTCTTAGGATTTCAAAGTTTTCATCTAATATTTTTGCAATTGGAGCTAAACAGTTTGTAGTACAAGAAGCTGCACTAATAATTGTTTCTTCTCCTGATAAAGAATTTTCATTTACGCCAAATACGACTGTTGGAACATCTTTTTCTTTTGCAGGAGCACTAATAATGACTTTTCTTGCACCAGCTTGTAAATGAAGCATTGCTTTTTCTCTTGAAGTAAAGAATCCAGTACATTCTAATACTACATCCACTGAATGATCTTTCCATGGAAGGTCTGCAGGGTTCTTTTGAGCATAAACAGGAATTTTCTTTCCTTCAACAATTAAATAATTGCCTTCAAAAGATACTTGTTTTCCATATCTTCCTTGACTGCTATCATATTTTAATAAATAAGCTAATTGTTCTGCATCTGTTAAATCATTGATTGCAACAATATCAAAATCACTATTACCAAACATAACTCTAAATGCTAAACGACCGATTCTTCCAAATCCATTAATTGCAACTTTTACTGACATATTCTATTTCCTCCTATATTTTTAATATAAATTATATTCTTCCCTATTATTCTACACGAAAAACCAAGTTTTATCAACATATCTCTGTCATTAAAACGCTTTCAAGAAAAAAAGATGGAGTTTTCCATCTTTTAAATTATAAAGTTCTTGTTCTATTTGCTTTTGCTAATGCTTCTCTAATCGAACGCTTGTATTCACAATCATCATCGCACTCTTGACAAATCACATTATCGCGAAATCTTCTAGGTATAAAAGCTCTAATTTCGTCTTCGTTGTATCCCGTTTGCATAATTTTGTCATTGATGATAATTGGCCTTTTTAAAATCGTGGGGTTATGAATAATAAAATCGGCTAATTCTCCAAATCTCATTTCATCTGTATCTAAATTACTATCTTTAAATATTTTAGAACGGGTTGAAATAATGTCTTCGAATCCGTTTTCAGAGAATTTTAGCATATTGATAATATCATCTCGCGTTAGTCGAATACCAATGATATTTTTTTCTTTATAAGGTATTTGATTTTCTTCAAGCCATTTTTTAGCTTTCCGACAGGAAGAGCAACTTGAACTTGTATATAATGTTATCATTTTTTCCCTTCTTTCCTCGTTGTATTATACCATAAAGATACAAATTTGTTCTACTTTTTTAAAAAATGATGTTATAATAATCTCATACAATGATAGGAGGTTTTTTATTTATGAACTGGAATTTATCTTATTTATTCCCAAATGATCAAGCTTTTGAAGAGGCTGTTCAAAAAACAGCTGAAGTTATTACTTTACTTTCAACCTATAAAGGCAAATTAGGTAATGAATTAAGTTTTAAAGAATATTTTCTATTACAAAAGGATATGGAAAATTATGGACTTAGAGCTTATCAATATGCTAGTTTAAAAAGCGACTTAAATAAAAAAGACATGAATAACGCAAGCCAATTACAAAAAATTCAAATCCTTTACTCAAAATTTCAAGAATCCATTTCTTTTGAAGAGCCAGAACTAATTAAGCTTGGCAAAGATACAGTTATGAAATTTGTTGAAGGAAATCCTGAACTGGAAGAATTTCGCTTTTCCTTTGAAAAACTGTTCCGTCGTCAAGCACATATTTTAGATGATCAAGCAGAAGCTTTATTAGCTAATTTTAATCAATTAGCTGATTCTGGCAGAGATTTGTATGGTTCTTTATCCGTTGCTGATATGGAAAATCAAGATGTCATGTTAGACAATGGCGAGATTGTAACAATCTCAAATAGCAATTATCGTTCTTTCATTAAAAAAAGTGAAAATCCTTCTGAAAGAAAAGATATCTTTGAAGCTGTTTTTTCTTATTACGAAATGCATAAAAACACTTATGCTAGCATTTATAAAAACGTGTTATTAAATGATTATGCAATTATGAAATCAAGAAATTATAAAAGTTGTGTTCAAAGTTACTTATTTAATAATGCCATTCCTGTTGAAGTTTATCAATCTCTTGCCAGTGTCGCAAGAAATAATACTGCTCCTATCAAAAAATACATTCAACTTGTCAAAAAAACATTGAAATTAGAAGAATATCATACATATGATCGATTTTTAGATCTTGCACATTCGGATAAAGAATATGAATTCGAAGAAGCAAAAGAATTATTCTTTAATTCCATTTCTCATTTTCCGAATTATTTCCAAGAAAAAGCAAAAGATGTGTTAAAAGATGGTTTTGTGGATGTCTTTGAACAACCAGGCAAACGAACAGGAGCTTATTCTTCCTCTATGCCTAATCTTCATCCTTACATTTTACTAAATTATTCGAAATCATTACCTGATGTATTTACGGTTGCTCATGAAGCAGGTCATTCCATTCATTCCATGTTTGCTGCAGAAACACAACCTTCTTCCTTGCAAAACTATACTATTTTTGTGGCAGAAGTTGCTTCTACTTTTAACGAACATAATCTTCTCGATTATTTTATAAAGGAAAGCAAAGCTTCAAGAAATGAAAAAATTTCATTATTACAAAGAGCAATTGATGATATTCTTTCAACATTTTACAGACAAACTCTTTTTGCCATTTATGAACTGGAAGCTCATAAATTAGTTGAAACTGGTCAACCAATCACAGCCGATAATTTATCAAACATTATGATAAACCTATATAAAGAATTCTATGACATCAATATTGAAAAAGAAGACATGAAACCTTTCGTATGGGCATACATTCCTCACTTTTTCTATACTCCATTTTATGTATACCAATACGCAACGAGTTTTGCTGCTTCTTTAAAAATCTATGAAGATGTTAAAAATGGCGTTAGTGGTTCATTTGACAAATACATTGGACTCTTGAAATCCGGTGGAAGTGCTTTCCCAATCAAACAATTGATGGATGCTGGAGTGGATTTAACCAAACAAGACGCTTTTATGGCTGTTGTAAATCGATTAACTGAATTAGTTGATCAATTAGAGGTTGAATTACAAAATTAGAAGTGATATAATATATCAAAACGATGAACTGAAATAGTAATCCTAGGAAAAAACAAGAGACCTTGTGGTAGGTGAGAACAAGGAAAATAGGATGAATGGACCAGTGAGTGATGCTAATCCCATCCGTAATCCTGCGTTAAAGGAATGAGTGCTAGTGTAAACTAGAACAAAGGTGGTACCGCGTTAAATCGTCCTTTATTTAAGGGCGATTTTTTTATTGGAGGGAAAATTATGAAAAAAATCGTATCAGGAATTCAACCTACAGGAACATTGACTTTAGGAAATTATTTGGGCGCAATTAAAGTATTTGTTAAAATGCAAAGGGAAATGCCCGATGCAGAGTTTTACTTTTTTGTGGCAGACTTGCACGCTATTACCACTCCTCAAATCGCTTCAGAACTGAGGAAAAGAACAAAAGACATCATTGCTATCTATTTAGCTGCTGGTTTAAGCAAAGAAAAAACAATATTATTTATCCAATCTGAAGTAAAAGAACATGCTGAACTTGGATATATTTTGCAATGCTTTACTTATATGGGTGAATTAGAAAGAATGACGCAATTTAAAGATAAATCCAAAAAACAAGAAAGCGGAATTACTGCATCGTTGTTTACATATCCATCCTTAATGGCAGCTGATATTTTATTATATGATGCTGATTATGTCCCCGTGGGAGAAGATCAAAAACAACATTTAGAACTTACAAGAGATATTGCCACTCGTTTCAATAATCGATATGGAGATTTCTTTATCGTGCCAACTCCTTTAATTCCAAAAGTTGGTGCGAGAATTATGGATTTACAAAATCCTGATAAAAAGATGAGTAAATCAGATGAATCAGATAAAGGGTATATTTCTTTATTTGATGATGAAAATGTCATCGTAAAAAAAATAAAATCCGCTGTTACGGATTCGTTAGGGATTGTAAAATATGATCCAATTCATCAAACGGGTATTGCAAATTTATTGAATATTTATGCTTCTTTGACAGGTTTAGAAATTGACGATATTGTCAAAAAATACAAAAATCTAGGTTATAAAGAATTTAAAGAGGATTTAGCAGATTTAGTTGTAAAAGAACTGATTCCTTTACAAAAACGATATACTGAAATCATTAATTCTTCTATTGTAGATGAAATATTAGACAAAGGAAAAGAAGTTGCTTCTCAATTTGCCTTTAGAAAGCTAGAAAAATGCAAACAAAAAATTGGGCTTGGTAGAAAAAGAAAATAAAAAAAGGGTATCTTTTACAGATGCCCTTCGTTTATTTCATTAAATTGATTTCGTTAATAATTCGATTGATTGCTTGAGAAGCTTCTTCTTCATCTCTACCATTAAATGTAATGATAAACGTTTTGTTTTGAGGTACACTTAATGACAGTACTCCCATGATTGATTTTAAATTTACTCTTTTTTCATTAAATTCAATTGTCATTTCGGCTTGAAAGCTATTGGCTTTACTTACCAACATTGTCGCAGGTCTTGCGTGAAGTCCAAGAGGGTACCCAATTTTAAATTTAGATTCAATCATTGTTCATTTCTCCTTTTTTTGATTTATTATATAATCAACAAGCGGATGTACATCAAAAGAAAATATCAATTTTACTTGGTTGCCTGAAACAAAAATACCTTGAGCTTTTAACGCTTTTATGGATACTAAATCCACTTTGCTGATATCTTTTGTCAGTACTTTTAATCTCGATCCTTCAAGTGAGCAAGAAACGATGTTCTCTAAGGTTCCAAAACAGTTAAGAATTGCTTCGATATTATCATTACTCATAATATCAACCTTGCTATTTTTCTTTTTTCTAAAAATAATGTAAAAGATTATTGCAAAAAGCAAAAAGATAAGTAAGATACACCATCCTAAATTTTGAAGTAAAAAATCGGAAAATGAACTTCCTACTATAGCAAAAGATATGTTATGAATTGTTATATTGATTCCTATCAAAAAGAAGCTATAATAAACCAATGAAACCACCTCTTACTCTATATTTTATCATAAAATTAAAAAATAATATTCTTAAATCTTAAAAAATAATAATTCAGTATCATTAACTTGAAAAAAGAATTCAGATACGATATAATCATTGAGAAAGATAAAAGGAGAACTCATGCCAAAAGTTATCGAAGCTATTATTGAAATCCCTATGGGTACACAAAACAAATATGAAGTTGACAAAAAAAAGAATCGAATTAAGTTGAACCGAGTACTGTATTCAAAAATGACTTACCCTGCTGAGTATGGATTTATTGAAGAAACATTAGCGGAAGATGGAGATCCTTTGGATATATTGGTTCTTGCGACTACTCCAACATTTCCAGGATGTATCGTAGATGCTAGAGTGGTAGGATATTTGGATATGTACGATTCTGGAGAGCACGACGAAAAGTTAATTGCAGTCGTGGATGCAGATCCTCGATTTGAAGACATTCAAGATATAACAGATTTTAAAGAATTGCAATTAAAAGAAATCAAATTATTCTTTAGAAACTATAAAGAATTACAACCAGGTCATCACGTCGAAGTATTGGATTACTATCCAAAACAAGATGCCATAAACTTAATTGATAAATACCAAGAAGCCTTCATTGAAGAACAAAACAAAAAATAAAACACGGAAAATTCCGTGTTTTTTTTCTAACGTTGAAACGCAATGGCTCCATTGATGAAAACATAATTTGTTTTTGTTAAGTAATGTAAAGGATGTCCATCCCAGATAACGATATCAGCATCTTTTCCAACTTCAATACTTCCAACTTGGCTATCAATTTCATTGATTTTGGCCGCATTGATTGTGACGGCTTTAAATCCTTCTAATTCACTTAAACCTTCTTTGACAAATAATCCAACTTGAGTCAAAGCATTAGCTAAATGGATAACGGGATGATCGGTCATAATGGCAAATTCTACTTTTGCATCGGATAAAATCTTTGCAGCTTTAAACGTTTTATTTCGAAGTTCATATTTTGATTTTGAACCAAGAGTTGGCCCAATGATTACTCTTTGATTATATTTCACTAAGTAATCAGTAATTAAATAACCTTCTGTTGCATGTTCGATTGTCGCATTTAATCCAAATTCATTAATAATGCGAATGGCGGTCACGATATCATCTTGTTGATGAGCATGTATTTTAACTAAAAAGCCATCGTATACTCTTGAAAGAGATTCCCATTTCATATTGGATTCTGGTTTCACAATTCCTTCTTTTCCATTTGCTAAATCTTCTTGATATTTATCCTTTTTCACTTTATATTCTTTGGCTTTCATTAAAGCGTCTCTAATAAGTGCTGCAGAAGCCATTCTGGTTTGAGGCGTTTGACTTTTAGAGTTATACACTCTTTTTGGATTTTCTCCTAAAGCCATTTTCATTGAAGATTCTTCTTTTACAATCATATCATCAATGGTAGTGCCTTTTGTTTTCATGATACAAAACGTACCTCCAATTACATTTGCACTACCTGGACCAGTACAAACGGTTGTTACTCCTGCTTCAAGAGCTTCTTGGAAGGCTACATCTTGAGGTTTAATTGCATCAATTGCTCTAAGTTCTGGTAAAACAGGATTTGTCATTTCATTTCCATCAGCGCCCTCAAAGCCAATTGCCTCTTCAAATATTCCAATGTGACAATGTGGGTCGACAATTCCTGGAGTCACATAATTCCCTTTGGCATCAATGATTAAAACATTTGGATAATCCTTTTCATTTAATTTTCCAATAGCTTTAATCGTCTTACCCTCAAGTAGAATATCTGTGATTTCGTAATTGATGTCTTTCATACTAATAAGATTTGCGTTTTTAATTAAATACATTATTTCACCCTTTCTCATATGCTAAAACTAAATTTATGAATAGAAGCGAACCATTTAGTAACGCTTTTTCATCAAGATTAAATTTGGGATGATGAAGACCAAAAGAAGTTGATTCATCTTTTCTGGTTCCAAGCCACATCATACAACCTTGTTTTAATTGGATGTATCTTGAAAAGTCTTCTGCCCCCATTGAAGGTCTATCTAACAAAGTAAAAACATTATTTCCAAGTGTTTGATGAACAACTTTTTCGATGTAATCTACTTCTGATGGGGTATTGATGACGGGGTCATATTCATAAATATAAGAATAATCATAAGTCCCACCATATTTTTCAGTCACACTTTTTAATACTTTTTCAATTTCTAACTTGATTTTTTCCCTAACGACAACAGAAAAGGTTCGAACTGTGCCTTCTAAATAGGCAATATCTGGAATGATATTATGAGTCGTTCCTGATACTACTTTTGCAATGGTTATTACGGAAGGTTCTAAAGGATTTAGTATCCTTGAGCGAATCAACTGAAGCCCTAAGATAACTTCTGCTTGCATAATAATAGGATCAATTCCTAAATGGGGATAAGCAGCGTGACATCCTTTTCCATGAAGAGTCATTTTAATCGTATCTGCTGATGCAAATGTAGCATTTTTTTTAGTGGCAATTTTTCCTGATTCAAATTCGGAAGATACATGAAAAGCATAAAAACTATCCACATCGTTTAATAGATTGGAACGTACAATTTCATATGCCCCGCCAGGATTTGGTCCCTCTTCCGCTTCTTGAAAAATCAGTTTAACCGTTCCTTTCCACAAATCCTTATGGGTTTGTAAATAGGAGGCGGCTCCTAAAAGCATCGCAGAATGACTATCATGACCGCATGCATGCATGATTCCTTTGTGAATGGATTTATAGCTTAATTCGTCGTTTTGTTCTTCTAAAGGCAAAGCATCCATATCTGCTCTTAGTCCTATAATTGGCCCTTTACCGTTATGGATTAATCCGATGAGTGAATTTTTACCTACGTGCAAAATGGTCTCAATTCCTAAATCTGTTAACTCTTTTGCGATATAGTCATGTGTTTCCTTCACTTCAAAACCAGTTTCTGGATGTTGATGCAAGTATCTTCTTTTTTCTATAATGTAAGGCTCTAAATATAGTACATCTTGTTTTTTTACCATCTTCGTTCCTCTTTTCTATCGTAGATATATCTTATTTGAATATTATTTTTATTAACATAGTCTATAATCCCATCTCTCAAAGAGTTGTAATATGGACTATTTCTGTGGATAAAAATATCTTGATAATCTTTTAATAAATCAGGAAAATACTGATTAATAAATTGAAAAATATTTTTTTGATTGTCTGGATGTTTTAAATTCAAGGAATCAAACATATAATAATCAACAAAATCTTTTGTACTATCAATAATTTGAAACACATTCGTTAAAATAGGAATGATTGGTGCAATGAATACGTAAGTTTTAATTCCTCTTTCTTTTAAGGCTTTTAAAGCTTCTATTCGAACGGAAGGCAAACTAGCTCCTGGTTCAATCTGTTTCGCGAGTTCATCGTTTAAAGCAATGCTAAATCCAACTTCAACGTTCTTCATTTTGGACAGTAAATCAATGTCTCGTACGATCAAACCAGATTTCGTTAAAATCGATACTTTTAAATCACTTTCCACGATATCTTCTAAAATGTGTTTTACAGATTCAACGTTTTTTTCGATTGGTTGATACGGATCAGTTGCACTACTAAATATCAAATTTTTGCTTCCAGTACCTTTTGGAATATTGTGGTTTAAATATTGTTTTACCTCGACAAAAGATCCCCAAATCTCGTTTGTATCTCTTCCATTTAACATGTATTTTGCATAACAATAGATACAACCGTGTTGACAACCAATAAATGGATTGCAAGTAAAATCAGATCCTCCAATGTTTGTCTTTGTCATAAATGATTTTGCTTGAATGGTTTTAACTTTCATTTTTTTTGAGTTTAAACTCCAATTTTACTAATAACGTTGCGGAAAAAACGCCTAGCACTAAGCTTAAAACGCCAAAAATAACGGATAATACATTCGTTTTAATAAAATTCCAAAGGAAATTATAAATGGGCAATTGATCTGTAAATACTCCACCAGTACTTGGGTCTCTAATCTCTAAGAAGATTACTACAACAGAGGCTAGAATAAATCCAACAATTGCTAAATAGGTTTCTTTTGGATACTCCTTTAAAAAGAAAACAATAACTTTACTAAACAATATAATTCCTAAAGCGGCACCTATTGCAAATGGAATAATCACGTATAAATTATATCCTATTACAGAAAAATCAAATACATTTCCTATTACATTTGTGACTATTGCTGTATAAAAACCTAACGCCATTAAAAGTGCAGATCCTGAAATCCCAGGAACAATCATTGTAATGGATGAAATGGCTCCGAGCAAGATTAAAAGTAAAAAGTTCATCAATGTCATATCAAAATGAGCAATTCCAATTCCGGTTTGAGATAATTGACTCATTAAAAGCAAAAGCACAATTCCAAAAGCAATGAAGAAAGCTAAATATCCTGAGACAGTTGCATTTTCTTTTCCTACTTTTTTTAAAATGCTAGGAATTCCTCCAAAAATGAGTCCAATGAAAAATAAAAGTGTTATAAACGAATTCCATTGGATTAAAAATCCTAACAGTTTTGCTAAAACGACAACGGACAATCCAATTCCTAAGAAAATAGGAAAGAGATAGGCAACACTTTTTTTAAACTCTTTAAAAATATTTCCAATTGATTGCAGCAATTTATCGTATACTCCAAGATAAATTGCTAAAGTCCCTCCGCTTACTCCAGGGATAATAAAAGCTATTCCGATTATAAATCCTTTAACCATTAATTCAATAAACATAGTATTCTCCCTTTTTATAAGATTTGAGCGTCTCCAATTAAATCATACATAAAAACATCTGTAATTAAAACATCGATGTCGTCTCCAATAGATAGAGGCACTTTTGACATAAAAACAATATATCCATCTACGTCATCAGGAGCAAACGCATAACTCCTACCATAATAAAATTTAGATTCCTCATCATAGGCTTCAATAATCGTATGATGCACTTTGCCGATTTGTTCTTTATTTAATTTTTTCGCTATTTTCTTTTGTAATTTCATAATTTGATGTAGTCGGTCTTGCTTGATATTTTCATCAATTTGATTGTCTAGATGAAACGCTTTAGTATCTTCTTCTTTCGAATAAGCAAAAACGCCTAAACGATCAAATTGAAACTCTTCTACAAAATGGTATAACTGATCAAAATCAGCCTCTGTTTCTCCTGGAAATCCTACAATCAAAGTAGAGCGAATGATTGCATCGGGAATCATCGTTCTAATTTTATAAAGTAACTCCTTCACAAGCGTTTCATTTCCTCTTCGGTTCATTGCTTTTAATACAGACGAAGAGATGTGTTGAATTGGTATATCGAAATAAGATGCGATTTTAGGATTATTTTTGATTGTGTGAAGTAATTCAGGCGTTATTTCATCTGGATATAGATACAGAGCCCGAACCATGACGACTCCATTAAGAGAAGCAATTTCTTCCATAAGGCTTGCAAGTAAACTTTCATGATTTGGCGAAAAATCGGATCCGTATCTTGTGGTGTCTTGGCTAATTAAATTGATTTCTTTTGCACCATTTTTAATTAAGAGTTTGCACTCATTAATAATTTCTAAAAATGGTCTTGATCGAAATCCTCCACGAATTAACGGAATAGCACAATAAGTACATCGATTGTTACACCCTTCACTGATTTTCACATATGGCGTTTTTGAAGATGTTGAAAGCATTCTTGATTCATATCTTAATGGCATGAATTTTAAGGCTTTATCCATAAATTCTTCTTGCAATATTAGATGAATTTTTGGATAATCTTTTAAAGTGATGATTCGATCAATAAAAGGCATTTCTACCTTTAATTTTTCTTTATAACGCTCAGCATAACATCCACATACGATTAATTTTTTTCCAAATTCTTTCATTTCTAAAATAGTGTTTATCGTTTCTTCTTTTGCTGATTCGATAAATCCACATGTATTTATAATAATTACATCGCTTTCTTCTGGAGAAGAAACAATTTCGATTCCTGCTTCTTTTAAAATACCTAAAATCATCTCAGAATCCACTAAATTTTTAGCGCATCCAAGTGAGATTAATCCTACTTTCATAATTTATCCTCGCAGTTCCAAACTCTATAATACCATTTCTTTCTATCCGATTTGTTCTCTTTACATTATTTATAGTATAAAAGAGATTATTAATAGATTATATCTCTATTATTATACGCTTTTTTTTAGAATTTTAAAAGAAAAAAGAGGATATCCTCCTCTTTAAGTTGTTGCATTTAAAAACTGACTGTAATACAATTCAGCATAAACTCCTGATTTCTCTAATAGTTCTTTATGAGTTCCTTGCTCGACAATTTGTCCTTGATCCATTACAAGAATGGTTGAAGCATTTTTAATCGTCGAAAGTCGATGTGCAATCACAAAACTTGTTCTACCTTCCATCATGAAAGTCATTGCGTTTTGGATATAGGCTTCCGTTCTAGTATCTACTGATGAAGTTGCTTCGTCCAAGATTAAAATTTTAGGATTAAACAAAATAGCACGAGCAATGGTTAAAAGTTGTTTTTGACCTTGGCTAATATTCGATGCATCTTCATTTAATACTGTATCATATCCTTGTGGCATTGTCTCAATAAAATGATGCACATGAGCTTGTTTACATGCTGAAATCACTTCTTCTAATGTGGCGTTTTCTTTTCCAAAAGAAACATTTTCTCTGATGGAACCTGAGAACAACCATGTATCTTGTAAAACCATTCCAAAGAGAGATCTTAATGTTGTTCTTTTTACATCCGTTGATGAAATTCCATCAATTTTGATTTCTCCTTTATCAATTTCATAAAAACGCATTAATAAATTAACTAGAGTTGTTTTTCCTGCACCAGTTGGACCAACGATGGCGATTTGTTTTCCTGAACTAACTTCAAGATTTAGATTTTTGATTAAATCTTTGTCTTTACTGTAGGAAAAATCTACATTAGAAAATTCAACATGTCCTTGAAAATGATCGTTATCAAACTCTTTTAAATTCTTTTCAAGTGTTTCTTCATCGGCATCTAAAAGTTCAAAAATACGTTCTGCTCCAGCAATGGTAGATTGAAGCATATTGACAATATTAGCAAGATTTAAGATTGGATTGACAAAACTTCTTTGATAAGAAATAAAGATGGTGATGTCTCCAATTAATAAAGGATTTGTCGCTCCAGCAAGAATTCCACCCACAATAACAACGGCTACATATCCTATATTTGAAATGAACTCCATAATGGGACGAATCAATCCGCTTAAGAATTGAGCACCTTTCATTTCAGTGGCTAATCCTTCATTTATCTTTTGAAATTTATTAAAGGAATCTTTTTCTTTACCAAATAATTTTACTATTTTTAAAGCGGTAAACATCTCTTCAATATATCCATTTAAATTTCCAAGTTGTTTTTGTTGGCGAATAAATTTAGACTGTGATTTTTTTGCAATTAAAGTTGTCGCTAGGATATAAAGTGGTAAAACAATTAATGCAATAATGGTCAATTCCCATGATATATAAAACATCATAGCTAGAACTCCTATGATTAAGAGAATAGCTTGAATAATTTGTATTAAACTTTGTTGAATGGAACTTGTTACTACTTCAACATCGTTTGAAAACACCGATAAAATATTTCCTGTTTGTTTTGAATCAAAATATCGAATCGGTAATGTTTCTAATTTATCTCTTAATGTATTTCTAAAGTTCTTACCAATTGTGGCACTTACAGAATTTCCAATTAAATACGAAATCAACTCTAATATAAATCTAAATACATACAATAAGATGATTATGTAAAAGAATGTCTTAATTAAAGAAATGCTGTCTGCATCGGCAGACCCATTAATCATTCCTTGCATTGTATTTAATATTTGTCTTGAATAATTAGGTGTAATAACAGAAAATATTGTCATAATAATTGTAAACAATATCATTAAAATAAGTAAAGGTAATTGTGGTTTTAAAAACTTGATCAATCTTTTTGTGGTTCCTTTAAAATCCTTAGCTTTTTCTGCAGGGCGCCCAAGTGGCATTCCACTTCCAGGACCATGTTCTCTGTTTGGAGAAGGTTTTTTTGATTGTTGGATTTGAGATTGTTGCTCAATATTATTTTTTACTTGGTCATTTTTTTTCATGCTAGTTCCTCCTCTGAAAGTTGAGAAAGAGCAATTTCTTTATATACTTCACAAGTTTTTAACAATTCACGATGATTTCCCATTCCAACAATGGTTCCTTCTTGAATTACTAGTATTTTATCTGCATCCATAATCGTTCCGATTCGTTGAGCAATAATGATGACGGTTGCGTCTGTGGTTTCTTTTTTTAATGCCTTACGAAGAGCTGCATCTGTTTTAAAATCTAAAGCTGAAAAGCTATCATCAAAAATATAGATTTTAGGTTTTCTAATTAGAGCCCTTGAAATCGATATTCTTTGTTTTTGTCCTCCAGAGAAATTAACTCCGCCTTGTTCTACTACAGAATCATATTTTAAATCCATTTCTTCTATAAACTCAGAAGCTTGTCCAATGTTTGCGGCATATTGAATGTCTTCAAAGGTCGCATCTTCTTTCCCATATCCAATATTTTCCTTAATGGTTCCTGAAAATAAGGTAGCAGTTTGTGGAACAAAGCCTATGATTGATCTTAATTTATGCAACGTAAAATCAGATACATTTATGTCATCAATCGTGACACTTCCACACGTAACATCGAAAAAGCGAGGCAATAAATTGATAATGGTCGATTTGCCAGACCCAGTTGATCCGATGATTGCAATGGTCTCTCCTGGATTTGCTTCAAATGAAATATGATCTAACACATTCTTTTCGGCGTCTGCGTATTTGAAACAAACATCGTTAAATTGAATTTTTCCAGTGATATCTAAATCGTCGTAAATAGGGTTGCCTTCATCTTTTATGACAATTTCTTTTTCTAAAACTTCAAGTATTCTTTTTCCTGACACTTCAGCTCTAGGGTACATAATAAAGGTCATGGTAAGCATTAATAAGCTAAACATGATTTGGGTAGAATATTGAATGACAGCTGACACATTAGCCAAACTTTGATAATCTCCAAATGTACCAGTTGATACAAAAGTAAATGCAAGATATAAGATGCCTAAGATTACAAAATTAAAAATTAAGTTGACAGCAGGATTTAACATAGACATGATTTTTCCTGATTTTAATGTTGTGGATGTTAAATCAGCATTTGCATTTTGAAAACGTTTAACTTCTTTTTCTCCTTGACCAAAAGAACGAATAACTCTGACTCCGTTGATGCTTTCTCTTGTGACAAGAGTGAGCTTATCAACTTTCTTTTGTAAAGCTTTAAATAAAGGTAAAACTAAAATAAACGTTACAACAATCAATATAATTAATGCTGGAACACCCAAAATAAGAACTCCAGTTAATTCTTTGCTAATCCGAACGCTCATAATAATTCCACCAATAAAGAAGATTGGAATTCGTAAAAACATTCTTAACCCCATGATTAAAAAGTTTTGAATTTGAACTACATCGTTTGTTGATCTTGTAATCAAAGAGGATGTGCCAAATTGTTCTGCTTCTGCCATCGAAAATTGATTAATTTTCTTGTATAGATCTCGTCTAATATCTTTTCCGGTGTTACTTGCAACATTACTCGAAACATACATTAAAATAATGGCCGCAACCGATGATACAAGCGTAACGCCAATCATGATTACTCCATATTTTGCGATAATACCAAAATCACTTTTTTGGATAATTTTACAGGTATCGGGGTTTTCTAAAACATCGCATTCTTCTACAACGATATATTCCCCTGATATTGGATCTAAACTTTGATATTCAGCTGTGATTCCTTGACCAATGATTATACGCATATAATCTGGCAAAAGAAGAGTTCCCATAGAAGTAATAGAAACTAAAATAAAGATAATAAAAACTTGGAACCAATATGGTTTTAAAAATTTAAACATTTTTTTCATCAAGCAAATCCTCCTCGAAGTGTTCTTTCACTTTCATATATATTTTCTCTGTAATGACTTGCATCATTTGTTTTTCCTCTTCGTTTAATGCACTCAAAATTAATTCATCCCACTTGCGAAGAATTTCTATAACTTTATCCGCGATTAATTCTCCCTTTTTTGTAATAGAGAGTATAAAGCTTCTTTGATCCTCTGGATCTTTCACTTTTATAATCAACTCACAATCTTTAAGCTCATTTATTGCTCTAGTTGTATGTGATTTGTGAAATGGAGAGTGAACAATGATTTGATTCATTTTAATTGTTTTTGCTTCACTAATTTTAATTAAATAAGGCCCTGCAGGTCCATTAATGCCAATATTCTTTAGACTATCATCTAAAAAACGATGACGAAATTTATTAATCAAATGCTCATATTTATTAATCATTTAGACCACCTTCTTAAATATCACTTTTAAGTATATATCTATTTAGTTGCGATGTCAACTAATAATTTTAAAAAAGAAAACTTACAATTTATGTAAGTTCTTTCCCTATTTTAAAATATACAAAATTCCAATAGTTCCTTCTCCACAATGACTAGAAATAACACACCCAGCATCTGTTTCATATATGTGCTTAATGGGCAATTTATCGTGGATTTCATTATATATGTATTCATAAGATTTATGTGCCATTGAATGAGTCACCATTAGAAAATCTGAATCAATTTCCTCTTTTAAATCCATGACTTCTTTAATTAACAAATTAATACCTTGATTGATATTTCCTCTAGCCTTTTTTCCAACAACCATTACGCCATCTCTTACTTTAATAATTGGTTTAATTTTTAACATGGTTCCCATAAACGCAGAGAGAGCATTTAATCTGCCGCCCTTATATAAATAATCTAAAGTATCAATAACAAATTGGCTTCTTACTTTTGGAACAATCTCTAGAAGTTTATTTACTATGGTTTGAGCGTCATTTCCTTCTTGTCTGAATTTGTCAGCTTTTAGCAATAACAAACCAGAGCCTGAAGATAAATTCTCTGAATCCACTAAAAAAATGTCATCTGATTCCAACATTTTTTTTGCGGAATGAGCACTTAAAAAAGTAGCAGAGAATTTTGAACCAATACCTAAATATATTATTTGGTACTCTTCTTTTAGATACCTTTCAAAAATTTCATAAAATGCACCAGGTGATGCTGCCGCGGTTTTAGGCAACAAACCCTTTTTTTTCACAAGTTCGTACATTTTAGCCGTTGTTAAGTTCACTCCATCAAAATATGACTCTTCTACAAAATTCACATAAAGTGGAACAATATCAATATCAAGTTTTTTTATTAAATCAGAAGACAAATCACAAGTACTATCAGAAATTAATTTTATTTTCTTCAAATTAGTCACCTACTGAAATCATTATATATAAATCCATAGTAAAAGTAAATATAAAATAGATTATTTTACAAAAATGCACTATAATGGATACAAGCAGTTTAGAAATAAATACAATTGCTGATTTGCTATAACTTAATCATTAACTGCTTTATAACTTTAATGAAAAATGATATAATATTTTTGAGGTGATTGCATGAAAAAAATACCAAAAGAATTGCTAATTCAATCTGTAAAAGAAATGATAATGACTTCCGCAATTTCTTTAGATCAATGTTTGATTGATAGATTAAAAATCAGTTTTGAAAACGAAACTTTCAAACTTGCTAAATCAACTTTATCTCAAATTCTTGAAAATCAAGAAATCGCCAAAAATGAGCATATTCCTTTATGTCAAGATACAGGAATCGCTGTTGTTTTTCTTGAAATCGGAAATGAAATCGAAATAAATTACAATCTTGAAGATGCTATAAACGAAGGCGTTCGCCAAGGGTATTTAGAAGGATATTTGAGAAAATCAGTTGTCAATCATCCTTTGATACGACAAAACACTTTAGATAATACTCCTGCTATTATTCACCAAAAGTTGGTGAAAGGCGACACATTAAAAATTGAAATCGCACCCAAAGGTGCGGGCAGTGAAAATATGAGTCGTTTAGTAATGTTGACTCCTGCTTCTGGAATTCAAGGCGTAAAGAACTTTATTTTAGAAACCGTAAAATTGGCTGGAGGAAAATCTTGTCCTCCCATTATATTAGGAATTGGTATAGGTGGCAATTTTGAAAAAGCTGCATTAATGGCAAAAGAAGCTTTATTTAGAGATTTAGACGATCATGCACATCTACCAATAGATCAACAGCTAGAAACTGAGCTCTTAGATGAAGTGAATCAACTAAATATTGGTCCAATGGGACTTGGAGGAAATACAACTTGTTTGGCTGTTAAGGTGAATTCTTTTCCTTGCCATATTGCCTCTTTGCCCGTTGCTGTAAATATTCAGTGCCATTCTGCAAGAAAGAAAAAAATGATTTTGAGAGGTGAATGATGATAAAAATTAAAACCCCTATTGATGAAAAAACTAGGTTACAACTTAGAGCTGGAGATGAAATACTTCTTACAGGCATCATTTACACAGGTAGAGACGCTGCACATCAATTATTAGTACAAACTATTCAAGAAAACAAACCAACTCCTTTTGCTTTTGAAAATCAAATCATTTATTATGTTGGTCCTACTCCTCCAAAACCTGGAATGGTTATTGGATCTTGCGGACCAACATCAAGTTACCGAATGGATCCATTTAGTACAGTCTTAATGGAACATGGTTTAAAAATGATGATTGGAAAAGGAAACAGAAGCGATGACTTTAAGCAAAATCTTAAACTAAATAAAGCCATTTATTTTATTACAACTGGAGGCATTGGTGCTAAATTATCAAAAACCGTTAAATCTTCTAAATTACTAGCATATCCCTTACTTCAAAGTGAAGCTATTTATGAACTTTTGGTAGAAGACTTTCCAGTTATTGTCGCATATGATAGTTTTGGTGGAGACATATTCATTCAAAAAGACGTGTAAATTTACACGTCTTCTTTTTAGGTAGTTTTTTTAATATGCTTTTGCAAAATAAACTAATTTCTCTGCTTTTCTTCCACAAACAGGGCAGTTATCAGTCAAATGCTCTTGGTGAAAAGGAATGCATCTCGCTGTGGCTGAGGTTTCTTCTTTGATTAAATCCTCGCAAGATTGATTTCCACACCACATCATTTTTATATATCCTTGTTTTGATTCCAAAATTTGTTTAAATTCTTGATAAGTATAGGCTGGTCTTGTATTTAAAAAAACGTTATCAAGCGCTTTTTGATACATTTTTTCATGAATTTCTTGTAATAATAAAGGAATTTGAATGGATAAGTCAATTAATTTAATTGTGATTTTTTCTCCATTATATCGTTTCGCTATAATGCATTCGCCTTTCGCAAGATCACGAGGTCCAACTTCAATTCTTATAGGAATTCCTTTCATCTCGGATTCGGAAAACTTCCATCCAGGAGATTTATCTGAATCATCGATTTTAACACGAACTCCTTTTTCTGAGAGTGAATCAAATATGCTTTTTGCTGCTTCAAGCACCCCTTCTTTTTGTGATTGAATAGGTATGATGATAACTTGAATCGGTGCAACTCGAGGAGGTAATACAAGCCCTGAGTCATCACCATGAACCATAATGATTGCACCAATTAGTCTAGTTGAAACACCCCAAGATGTTTGATTAACGGGTTTCAAAATACTATCTTTATCTTGGAAATTAATATTAAATGCCTTAGCAAAACCCGTTCCAAAGAAATGTGTTGTTCCACTTTGCAATGCTTTTCCGTCATGCATCAACGCTTCAATAGTGTATGTTTCTTCTGCACCAGCAAACTTTTCTTTATTCGTTTTTTTGCCTGTCACAAAAGGAATAGCTAATAGTTCACTTCCAAGTGATTTGTAAATATCTAAAATCCCGAGTGTTTCTGCTCTTGCTTCTTCTTCAGTGGCATGGATGGTATGCCCCTCTTGCCATAAAAATTCTGATCCTCTCAAAAAAGGTCTGGTTGTTTTTTCCCATCTAACAACACTACACCATTGATTGTATTTTTTTGGCAAGTCTCGATAGGATGAAACGATTTTTGAATAGTGATCACAAAATAAAACTTCAGAAGTAGGTCGAATAATAAGCCTTTCTGGTAAAATTTCATTGCCACCAATCGTCACAATTGCGGTTTCGGGAGCAAATCCTTTTACATGTTCTGCTTCTTTTAGAAATAGAGATTCCGGAATGACCAAAGGCATATACACATTTTCATGTCCTGTTTTTTTGAATTCTATATCAAGAAATTTTTGAATATTTTCCCATAATGCGTATCCGTATGGTCGGTAGATAATAAATCCTTTTGCATCTGTATAATCCATTAATTCTGCTTTTTTACAGACATCAGTATACCATTGTGCAAAATCTTCATCTCTACTCGTAATTTCTTTAACTAACTTATCTTTTTGTTGTCCCATTGTTTCCACCTCTATTGATACATAATTATATCATATAATCATAATTTATGAAATGTTATTCATCGAAAACGTCGAGACTTCCGACGTTTTTTTAATAAATTGAATTTTCTACAAAATGATAAAACTCCTCTTGATTTTGTTCTTTAAATACACCACAATCTTCTAATACTTTTTCAAAAATACTTCCAACTTGATTTTCTAAAAATAGATTGATATCTTCAAAACTTTCTTGTTTTAATTTCATTTCTTCAATCCATGAAATGTGTTTTTCAAGTTCTTTATACTCTTGAGGATTTCGATTTTCAAGTAAACAAAGCTTTATGAGATCTAATTCCTTTTTTAACCTTCCAGGAAGAACTGCTAATCCCATCACTTCAATTAAACCAATGTTTTCCTTTTTAATATGAAAATATTCTTCTCTTGGGTGGAAAAGTCCATATGGTCTTTTCATTGTGGTTAGATTATTTCTTAATACAATATAAAAATTGTATTTTGATCCATCTAGTTTTACTATCGGGGTAATCGTATTATGCGATTCTGTTGTCTTGGCAAAAATTCCAATAGCTTCATTACTATATTCCTTCCAAGCTTCAAAAATTTGATTCACCATATCTAAAACGTAATCTTCATTACTTCCAACAACTCTTAAAACTGATAAAGGCCAATCTAATACTTCAATTTCAACTTTTCTTTTTTTATAGCTTTTTAATATTCGAGCTTTTTCAATTGGAAATTCATATCTTCCACCTTGAAAATGATAATGATTCAGAATCGACCCGCCAACAATGGGTAATCCAGCATTTGAACCCATTAAATAATGAGGGAATTTATTGATAAAATCCACTAATTCTTTAAAGGTGTTTGAGTCAACCTTCATAGGGGTATGTTCTTTTCTTAAAATAATAGCGTGTTCGTTAAAATAGGAGTAAGGAGAATATTGGAATCCCCATTGAGAAGTTTCGTGATTGATTGTCAAATCAATTACACGGTGATTACTTCTTTCTGCTTTGTTTTCATTCCCATAATAGCCTACATTTTCCATACAAAGAGCACAAATTGGATACGTATTATTTTTATCTTGTTTTTTTAACTCAATTAATTTGGGATCTTTTTCTGGTTTTGATAGATTAATTGTTATATCTAGTGGTGCATATTTCCCTTGATAGACAAAACGAAGGTTCTTATCAATTCTTTGTGTTTTAATATAATTTGAAGCTTTAGATAGATGATAGAAATAATTCGTAGCAGTCATTGGGCCCGTTTTATACAATTGATTAAATTTAGCATTTAATTCGGAAGGCCTAGGTAAAAAACAATCCATTAGTTTTGCTTCAAAATGATCTTCTTCTATTTCAAGATTGATTATTTTTTTTTCTGATGCAAAAATCAATACTTCTTGTAAGACTTCAAAAAAATCAAAGTCTTCAAGTATTTCTTCCTTTTTAAATGACTCCAATTTCAATAAATACAAAAGTTGATTTACTGAATAATCATAATCACTCGCTTCAATCAAATGTTCATCTAAAGCGTATTTTAGTAATCTATTTAGATTTGTGTTTATCATACCTTCACTCCTTATATCCATTTGGATGTAATCGATGAAACTTCCAAGCAGAAGAAATTATATCATTTAAGTTTTTTTGCGGTTTCCAATCCAAAACAGTGAAAGCTTTTTGATTAGAAGCTATTAATTTATCTGGGTCTCCTGGTCGTCTTTCACCAATTTTTACTGGAATATCGTGGTTTGTTATTATTCTGGTTTGATTCACGATTTCAAGATTAGAATATCCTTGATTTGATCCTAAATTAAATACATTAGATGTCGTAGTAGCTTCAAGATAATCTAGTGCTTTAAGATGGGCTAAAACTAAATCATCAATATGAATATAATCACGAATACAAGTTCCATCTAACGTATCGTAATCGTTTCCAAATATTGTTATGACTTCTCTTTTCTTCAAAGGTACTTGTAATACAATTGGTATTAAATGAGTTTCAGGACGATGGTCTTCTCCTATGGATGCATCCGCTGAAGCTCCTGCAACATTAAAGTAACGTAGACTGACGTATTTAATTCCATATGCCGTATCGGCCCAAGAAATCATTTTTTCCATCATTAGTTTTGACTCTCCATAAGGATTCGTAGGAAGAGTTAAAAACGTTTCAGTAATGGGCATTTCTTTATGAAGTCCATACACTGCAGCTGATGAAGAAAACACGAGTTTTTTGACATTGTATTTCGCCATCATTTCGAGTAAAACAATTGTCCCATACACATTATTATCAAAATATTCGTTTGGAGATTTCATTGAGACTTCAACAAGAGAATTAGCCGCAAAATGTATACAAGCATCAATTCGATTGGTTTTAAAAAGAGTATCCATAATTTGTTTGTCGCGAATATCACCTTGTATGAATTTCGCCTTTTTTGAGACGGCATCTAAATGGCCAGTTTGAAGATTATCAAGGACGATTACTTGATGTTGTTGATTTAATGCTTCCTTGACAAAATGACTTCCGATATAACCTGCTCCACCTAATACTAATAGGTTCATGCTGATTCCTCCAATCGATATTCTATGAAATGTTCATATGTTCTATTGGGTTCCAAAATGTAGGTAAGAAATCTTGAATCATTAATCGCATTCGATTGAAAATGTGGTTCAATCGCAATGGCCGAATGATAGGCAAGCGGCCTTGAAGTATGCAAAATACTTTTATCGGGATAATTAGTTGAATAAATAGTAATTCCTGGATAATTGGTTGAAACATATAACTTCCGATTTGTTTTTTTTGATGATAAACAAACATTAAATTCTTCATTTTCAGAAAGTATAAAGTAATGATCTAATCCCTTTGTAACATCTTCTTGAAGAGATCGATCATTAATTACAGGTATTATTTGCTTTTCATTTCTAAAATCAAAAATAGTATCTTGAACGTTAAGTAGCAAATCTCCAATCATTCTTTTATTGGGTATTACTACCAATGGGCTTTTCACTTCTAGGAAATGACTTTTAACTTCATAATCAAAATCACCATCCAGATTAAAGTACGAATGATTTGTAACATTGCAAATGGTTGTTTCTGTTGAAACTACTTTGTATTCAATGAATAAACAGTTATCTGTAATGGTATAAAAGATATCGATTCTTTGCATCCCAGGTAAGACAGAATGTTGATAATCAAGTGAAAATCTTAAAATAACTTTATTATCTTCGTTTGCTTCTTCAAATATAGAAAATTCCTTAAATGAAATTCCTTCTTTCCCAAAATGCAATAAATTAATTTCTGGGTTTTCAAATTGATAAGTAATATTATCCAATGAAAAACGTCCATCTTTTATTCTACCAGCAGTTAATCCAACATTTGTCCCTAAATACATTCCAGGTTTAAAGTAATCAAGATAATCTTGATAACTAGCAACAATTTGAGTGTTGTCAGAAGTAATCCACTTTGTCAAAGCGGCTCCTATATTGATAAAGGCAAATACGGAACCATTTGGTGTCTCTACAGTCACTTCAACAATATTCGCTTTCACATACTTTTTGGATATTTTCATTTATATTCCTCGCAATCTTTCTTTTTAAATGTTTCAAATATTGTTGAAAACATAGAAAAGATATTTGTATTTGGATATTCAGTAAAAGTCATAGTTTCTTTTGAGGTTGGATGCAAAAACTCAAGATAATAAGCCCAAAGTCCTAGTTCATTAGACAAAATAGATGTTTTTTTTCCATATTTTTGATCTCCTAATAATGGATGACCAAAATTCGAAAATTGAGATCTTATTTGATGAAAACGACCTGTTAGAAGTCTAACTTTCGCTAACGAAATTCCTCCATATAGATTAGAATTTGCCAGTATCTCATATTCAAGAATGGCTTTTTTCCCAGAGGATTCTTCACTAATTTCACTTTTTCTTAATTCTTCGTTTTTATTTAAATAATCTGTAAGTGTGTCTTTTTGTCCAACGGGTATAACCCCTTGAACGATAGCCATATATTGCTTCTCAAAGACATGATCACGAATCGCTTCAGATAGTCTCGATGCACTTTTGGATGTCTTAGCAAACACCATTAAGCCGCCAACATTCAAGTCCAAGCGATGGACAAGCCCTAAATATACATTCCCTGGCTTGAGGTACTTATCTTTTAAATACGATTTAATCAAAGTTAACATATCTGGTATTTTTTTTTCTCCTGCTTGTGATAACACACCAGCTGGTTTGATGGAGACAATTAGATGATTGTCTTCATATATAATTTTTAAAGAGTTCACATCCAATTTGATTTCCTCACATTCTTTGTTTTATCCTAAAGCCACATCTAAAATCATCATTAACACAAAACCAATCATAACAGCCATCGTTCCTACATTCGAATGTTCTCCAAGCTGTGACTCGGGTATTAATTCCTCAACAACTACATAAATCATCGCTCCTGCAGCAAAAGCTAAAAACCAAGGCATTATAAAAGACAACTGCGTTGCAAGAATTAAACCAATTACTGCAAAGACTGGTTCTACCGCTCCGCTCATCATTCCATATAAAAACGATTTCCCTGTAGACAATTTTTCTTGTTTTAAAGGAAGGGAAATAGCCGCTCCCTCTGGAAAGTTTTGAATTCCAATTCCAAGTGCTAATCCAAATGCAGCTGCAATTGCATAAGTTGATCCTGTTTTTAAAGCTAATCCAAATGCTAGTCCTACAGCTAACCCTTCTGGAATATTATGAAGCGTAACAGCAAAAACCAACATAGTCGTTCTTTTAAGTGAAGATTTTAGTCCTTCTGGTTTGTCTTCTCCAATATGTAGATGAGGTAACAAATTATCCACTAATAACAAGAATAATCCACCACCAATAAAACCAATTGCAGCTGGAATCCAACCAATTAATCCTTGATTTTCTGCTTCTGCAATTGCAGGACTTAACAGCGACCAAAAAGATGCTGCAATCATAACCCCTGCAGCAAACCCTAAAAAGATTTTTTTGAAATTAGGACTTAAGGCTTTTCGAAAGAAAAATACCATTGCAGCTCCTAATGTAGTCATTATGAAAATAAAAGCGATTCCTATCGTTGCGATAGTTTCATTGCTTAAACCCCACATATTATCCCTCCATTTACTGATAATTCAAATTATGAGTCCATACAAAAGGTATTGGAAAAACTTCTTTTAAAAATAATTTTAAAGTAAAAGAAGAAACTTGCTTTATTATGTTCTTATTTGGTCCAAATATCAGTTTATTTAGTTCATGAATATCATTAATTATAAACTTCTCATTTTCGAATGTAAACACATACTTAGTTTCTTCTATTTTAATCTTAATTTGATTTAAAAATTCTTCATCAAATTTAGATAAAAAATATGGTTTTAAATCGGAAATCAGTCCCAAAAAATCAATAATCTTGAAACTAGCGTGTTGATCTGTTTTATGCACTTTGTGCTTTTTTAACATTTCATGAATTTCATCTTCTGGAGTAGCCAAAATCGTTAATTTGTTTTTATTATATTTTTTTAGTATTAAAGGTATGGTTTCAACAATCGCTTGTCTTGATCCTCCATATTCTTTTACTAAAAGTGACTTTAAATTGTTTTTCATTTCAAAAATGATATAGGCAACAAGTGTTTCGTTTTCGAAAATCAATAAATTAGGATAAGTAGCAAACGTATCTGGATAAGTTTGCCCAAGGATTAAAAGTGAAAATTCAGATTCGCTTCTTACAAACCGTATGGTTTCTTGATTATAAATCGATAATAATTCTTTAAGGTATTTCTCTTGATATTCCAATAGTGAATAGTGAGAAAAAGCTTCAACGCTACTTTTATTTAAGATAAATGCATCAACATCTCCAACAACTGTCGCCCCCATTTTATGATAAATGCCACCTTCTCCTGAAATAATTGCGATTCTAATCTGTTCCTTTAACATTTGATTTTCAGCAAGAATAAGCAAAGTTGAAGCCATTTTTTGACCTCTAAAATTTTGGTGAGTACAGACAGATCCAATGGAGCCTACTGTAATATGACTTTCGTTTAGTTTTACATGTGCTGGATAATAATTTACTAAAGAGACGACTTCTTTGTCTTTTACACAAACAAACATTCTTTCAAGGTTGGTTTTTCCAAGAAGCAAAGGAAATTGTTCTTCCATATTTTCTTTGAACACTGATTTAGAAAGTTCAATGGCGCTTCGATGTTCTTTTTCTTCACATGTTCTATATTCAGTCATGTTTGCTAATTCCTTTTACATAATCTGCAAAATTGATCGTTCTTTTTTCAAGTCTTGATTTTTCTGCAGCAAATGCTAATAGATGACTTTCAATAGAAGCTTTTTCGCTTGTGATAGAAGTGTTATCTCCTACTTCTATCAAATGAACAAAAGCTTTCATGATTCCAAAATCTCCGCCACTATGTCCATATTCTGTTGATTCAAGATTCATTACGATAGGTTCATCAATTCCAAATTGATAAACTTCAATTTCGTTTTTTTCCATATGTCCTCTTATTTCACCAAGTGTTCCCATTACTTTTATCGTTCTTGTATTCTCGTGAGTAAATGCAGTCATGGTAAAAGAAGCTGTCACTTCATTTTCAAACTCTATAATAACCACTTGATGATCAACAACATCATTATCGCATTGATAGACACATCTTCCATAAGACCCTTTTGTTAATGCTTTTAATAACCCTTCATCTGACATATCATTCGATACAGGCAGTTTCATCCAATCAGGAGCCTTCAAATAGACTTTTGGAGCGTAATAAATACACGTGTTTTCTTTTGGGCATCCATCCATACAATAGCTTGGCGCATCAAGAGGCGCTTCACTTTCTTTAAAGTATGATAATTCACCAAAAGAAGATACTTGAGTTGGATTTGAATTTACAAGCCAATACAAAATATCCAAATCATGACATGATTTTGCCAAAATCATTGGACTTGATGTTTTTACATTTCGCCAATTTCCTCTGACATAACTATGTGCTTGGTGCCAAAAAGATACGTTTTCATTGTGTTGAATCGTCATGACTTTTCCAATTTTGCCTGATTCAATAATGTCTTTAATGGTCGAAAAAAACGATGTGTATCGTAATACATGCCCAATCATTAATTTCTTTTCAAGTTTATGTGCTAGTTCACCTAAATAAATACAATCTTTGGCAGTGATTGCCATTGGTTTTTCTAAAAATACATGATACCCTTTTTCTAAGGCCAATTTTGCTGGTTCAATGTGAAGATGATCTTGAGTGCAAATAAAGCACACATCTGCCATAAGTGGTTGTTTCAAAATATCTTCATAAAAACTATATTGATTTGTTTTAGCTATGTGATGTTGCATAGAAAAATAAGATCTTCTTTCGATATCAGGATCAGCAACACCAATAAATTGAATTTCTTTGGAATGATTTAAAGCATAAGCTCCATAGACCCCGATTCCTCTAGCTCCTGCTCCAATTAAAATGGCTTTTATCATAGAACTCACCTCGTATTCTACTTTATTTTATCATAATTTTATTTTTTTTTAACGAAAACAAAAAAACCAAACACAAATATTGTGTTTGGTTCACTTTTTTAAGGGTTTACTCGATTCGGACCGCGATAAAGGAATGTTACGTCTCTTATACTATCTAGATTAAATAATTTCATTAAGAAACGAGTAAGTCCAAATCCATAGCCTCCATGTGGTGGAATTCCATATTTAAAGAAATTCAAGTAAAAATCGATGGATTCAAGTGGTAACTCTTTTTGAATAGCTTGTTCTTTCAAAATTTCAACGCGGTGTTCTCTTTGAGCTCCAGTTGTAATTTCAATGCCTTTATATAATAAATCAAAACTCTTAGTTAATCCTGTAGTTTCATCTATCATATGATAAAAAGGTCTTGCTGCAAAAGGATAGTCGATAACAAAGACAAAATCGCATTTAAAGTTCTTTTTTGCATACATTCCAATAAGTTCTTCTTCTTTACGGTCAAAATCGTGTTCTTTTTCTCCAAAATATTTATATTTTTCTTGAATGATTTTTTTAGCTTCATAAAAAGGAATTCTCGGAAAATTGATGTCACTATCATTAATTTCTTCATTAAATAATGTTTTAAATTCTGCGCTTAAATTTATCTTAAGCTTTTTTAATACGTGTTTACAAATTGCTTCTTCTAAATCCATCACATCATGGTGAGATTTAATCCAACTCATTTCACAGTCCACACTTGTAAATTCAGTTGCGTGATAGGCTGTATGTGAATTTTCGGCTCTAAATACAGGTCCAATTTCAAACACATTATTAAAGCCAGCTGCCATAGCCATTTGTTTGTAAAATTGTGGAGATTGTGCTAGATAAACTGTTTTTCCAAAATAATCCATTTTGAAAACTTCAGCTCCAGATTCGGATGCAGTCCCTAAAATTTTGGGTGAATGGATTTCAATAAAATTATGTTCAATCCAATATTCTCTCATAGCCATTTCTGCAAGTGTTTGAGCTTTAAAAATAAGATAATTTTTATCTAATCTCAAATCTAAAAAACGATTATCAAGTCTTAATTCTTTATTGGATTTATTGGTGTAATCTAATATGTCAATCGGTAGTTCTTCTAAACTAACGCTTGTAACTTCGATGGAAGTTGGAATAAACTCGATGCCTCTTAATTTAACATTTGGTCGATCAAATATCGTTCCTTTGACAGAAATTGTGCTTTCTTTTGTCAATTTAGAAACGATTTCATTCATCGTTTTGCACTCGTCATTTTTTTCAATTGTTATTTGCACTTTTCCAGAAGAATCTCTTAATATAATAAATTGAACGTATTGTAAATCGCGAATTTTGTCGACAAAACCGCAAATTTCAATCTTTTGATTAAAGTACTCATTTAAATCCTTTAAATAAATTTTTTCCATGTTTTCCCTCACTTCAATAGCTGTTTGTGCTTGTGGTTATTATATCATAATTCAATTTCTTATTCAATTCATAATCTAAGGAATATAAAAGAATTAAACCAAAAAAAACGACATCTTTTAAAAGATATCGTTTATCATTTATTCTTTTTGAGAATGAACAACAACTTGTGGAAATGGTATTTCAATTTTGTTTTGGTCCAACAGTTCTTTAATTCGTTGACGAATCGCTCTTTCAATTCCATAATGAGATTCTGAGACTGTTTTTACGATGACACGAAGGTTTACACTACTGCTTGCAAGTTCAATCACTCCCAACACTTTTGGCCCTTCTATAATATCTGGAAAATCAAGTGCCAATGTTGGTAATTCTTTATTAAGTAATTCTGTCGTTTTTGCCACATCTTCTTTATAGGCAATTCCAAAATCCACAATTCCGATAGAAGGATTTCTGGAAAAATTAATCAAGGTTGTAATGTCTCCGTTTGCAACAATTTTTACTTCACCTTTCCAATTACGTATTTTTGTGGTTTTTAACCCTATGTCTGTAACTTCTCCTTTAAAACCACCAACTTCTACCTTGTCTCCAACATCAAAATGATGTTCAAAAATAATGAAAAATCCACTAATTAAGTCATTGATAAATTTTTGAGCACCTAACCCAATAACAAGGCCTGCCATTCCGAGACCTGCAAGAGCAGGAATTACATTAACTTCCCACAATGCAAGTATAACGATAATTGTGACTATATAGGTTACGTATTTAATAATACTCATGGAAACTTTTGCAATTGTTTTTTTTCTTTTTTGGCCAAAGCTTGCTTTGCCTTCTAAGTGATACAACGCAAGTTTGCTGGCTTTTATAATTAAAGTTGCAATAAAAATTGTAAGAATCGAACCAAATATTGCCCCTGTTTTTGCTCGAATTAATGTTTCAGCATTTGTTAAAAAATCAGAAACCATTGTTCCAAAATCATACTCCCAGATAAACAAGATTCCGACAATTGCTCCGATAAATATTATAAATTCTACAATGTAAATTAAGATTAAATTCCATTGTTTTAATGTTGCTTGAAATTTATTTGTCATTATTTTTTGAAATATAAAGATGCCTAATACTGTCAAAACAATAACGACAGATAATATAGAATTCATCCATATTGAAGCAATGATTATTGACATATACTTTCCCCACTTTCAAATTCATAAATAGTATAACATATTATACATATTTTTTCAGTATTATTCAAGATTTAGAATTTAGGTTTTAGAAGTGAATGTAAGAACTTGAATCCTCTTTTTTTTAATAAATTTAGAAAAATCCAATGAAATTCTTTCGTTATCATCTTTATTTGCAAATATCTTTTCTATGTCTCCTTCTAACTCAAAAAAACTTATTGACACTACACACTATCAACGTTATAATAAAACTAAAGTTTTATGCTAAATATGCATTTCAAGGAGGCTAAATTTCCATATCGATTGCTTGACGAATTGTTTACCTTTTTAATTTTCATTTTCTATTCGGAGAAAAACTATTTTTTTTTTGTAAAAGTATTAGTATCAGTTTCATTTTAATAAGAATAAACCCCTAAGGCGAAAAGATACCAATTTTTACTTCACATGCGAAAAGACATAACTCACTTACTACACTTGGGCACAATTCTTTCTTGATTGTCATTTTTTATTTTATCTAACGGGAGGACTCAATATGTTGTTAAAAGAAATTTTAAAAAAATATCCAAAAACAGAAGATCAATTAATTGAAATATTGCTTGATTTTCAATCAACAAAGAACGATCATTATATTTCTAACGAAGAAATAGCCGAAATTGCCGAATATTTAAATGTACCAGAAAGTAAAGTATGTAGTGTAATGTCATTTTATACTTTTTTTTCAACTGTTCCAAGAGGAAAACATATTATTCAAGTTTGTAAAGACGTACCTTGTTATGTAGCCTCAGATATTAACGTATTAAAAATCATTGAAAAGGAACTTGGAATTCGAGTTAATGAAACTACTTCTAATCAACAATTTACATTAGAATACACTAGTTGCATCGGTTGTTGCGATGCTGCTCCTGCAATGAGAATTGATGATAAGACTTACACAAATTTAACTGCGAATAAAATCAAAGCGATTTTGTCTGAGTATCGGGTATACATGCTATGATCGAAATGAAATTAATTTCCAAACGATTTGGAAAAATTAATCCCCTATCTATTGATGATTATATTAACTTTAATGGTTATCAAAACTTAACAAAAGCATTGTCTATGGAAAAAACTTCTATTATTGAAGAAATTGAAACTTCTTATCTTCGCGGACGTGGTGGTGCAGGTTTCCCAGTTGCTAAAAAAATGATGGGTCTTGCAAAAGAATCAGATAAAGAAAAATATATTATCTGTAACGCTGACGAAGGCGAACCAGGAAACTTTAAAGATCGTTATTTAATGGAAAATGATCCTCACCAAATAATCGAAGGTATGATTATTGTTGCTTATTCAACTGGAGCTACAAAAGGATACATCTATATTCGTGGTGAATATCAAAAAGCGATTGGAATTATGAAATGGTCCATTGATGAAGCTAAAAAAAGAGGTTATTTAGGAGCTCATATCCTAAATAAAAATTTTAACTTCGAACTTGAAGTGCGTTCAGGAGCTGGATCTTACGTTTGTGGTGAAGAGTTTGCATTAATTGAGTCTATTGAAGGCAAACCTGGCCGTACACGTGTTAAACCTCCTTTTCCAACTTCTAAAGGATTGTTTAATAAACCAACACTTATTAACAATGTAGAGACTTTTTCTACTATTCCAACCATTATCGAAATGACAGGCGCAAATTTTGCTAAAATTGGAACTCCTTCTTCTACAGGAACGAAATTACTTTCACTTTCTGGAAATGTTAAAAACAAAGGCGTTTTTGAAATCCCCTTTGGTGTTCCAATTCGTGATGTCATTGTTCAATTAGGAAAAGGCGTTGAAAATGACCGAAAAATTAAAATGGTTCAATTAGGTGGGGCTTGTGGTCCTATCATCCCAGAATATATGCTTGATATGATTATTGATTTCGAACGATTTGAAGAGTTCGAGTCAAAAACAGGTGCAGGGGCTATTATTGTTATTGATGATCGCTATGACCTATTTGATATTTTACTTAAAACCGTGCATTTTTTTGAACATGAATCTTGTGGAAAATGTACTCCTTGTCGCGAAGGACACATTCAACTTGTAAACATCATCAAAAAATTTATTGAAAGAACCGCAACCATTAAAGATTTCATTTCTTTAGAATCGCTTGCACGTGTGATGCATCAAACTTCACTATGCGGATTAGGCCAAACATCACCGACTGCCATTATTTCTACCCTTAGGTATTTCCGTGATGATTATCTCGACCGTATCGAACATCCGGAAAGAATATAAGGAGGAAATGAAATGGTTAATTTAGTCATAAACAATGTAAAAGTTTCTGCAAAAGAAAATACTACTATTTTACATGCGGCAAAAGAAAATAATATCAATATTCCAACACTTTGTTATTATCCTGATTTAGACATCAAATCTGATTGCCGAATTTGTGTAGTCGAAATTGTTGGTCAAAAGGGATTAGTAACTTCTTGTTCTACTCCAGTAAGAGAAGGAATGGTTATTAACACAAATTCTCCTAGAGTTTTAAATGCGAGAAAAACAATCACTGAATTAATTTTATCAAATCATGATACGAATTGCACTGTATGCGTTAAAAACATGAATTGTGAACTTCAATCGCTTGCAAAAACATTAGGAATCGATGAAAACCGTTTCCCATCTGTGTTACAACCTCAACCAATCGATGATTCCAATCCTTCTATCGTTAGAAACCCCAATCGTTGTATTAAATGTGGCCGTTGCATTGATGTTTGTAAAAACATTCAATCCACAAACGTTTTAGGTTTTATGGGTAGAGGACATGGTGTAAGAATCACTGCAGCTTATGAACATAATTTATCCGATGATTTTTGTACTTTCTGTGGACAATGCGCGAGCGTATGTCCAGTCGGTGCAATTATGGAAAAAGATGATACCGATATTTTATGGCACGCTTTAAACGATGAGTCAAAACATGTTATCGTTCAAGTAGCTCCAGCTGTTAGAGTATCACTTGGTGAGGAAATTGGATTAAAAGCAGGAAGTATTGTTACTGGAAAACTAGTCTCAGCTATGAAATTATTAGGCTTTAATATGGTGTTTGACACAGATTTTACTGCTGATTTAACAATTATCGAAGAAGGAAATGAATTGATTCATAGAATTACAACTGGTGGAGTGTTACCAATGATGACTTCTTGTTGCCCAGGTTGGATTAATTATGCTGAACAACATTTCCCCGACGTTTTAGATCACATTTCATCTTGTAAATCACCTCAACAAATGTTTGGTTCTTTAGCAAAATCTTATTATGCTGAAAAAACAGGAATTAATCCAAAAGATATTTTCGTTGTTTCTGTAATGCCTTGTACAGCTAAAAAATATGAAGCAAAACGCGATGAAATGAGTTTAGATGGGAAAACTCCTGATGTAGATGTTGTATTAACCACTCGTGAATTAGGAAAAATGATCAAACAAATGGGTATTGATTTAGCAAGTCTTGAAGAAAGCAAATTTGATTCTCCATTCGGAATTACTACTGGAGCCGCTGCTATATTTGGTGCTTCTGGCGGAGTTATGGAAGCTGCTTTACGAACCGTTTATGAAGTTGTAAATGGAAAACCACTTGAAAAAATTGATTTTAAAGATTTAAGAGGATTAGAAGGAATTAAGGAAGCTGAAGTGAATTTAGGCGGAACAATGGTGAAAGTTGCTGTTGCTCAAACATTAGCTAATGCTAAGAAACTCGCTGAACAAGTAAGAAACAATACTTCTCCTTATGCATTCATAGAAATTATGTGTTGCCCTGGAGGATGTATCGGTGGAGGTGGACAACCTTATGGAACTACTAACGAAATCCGTCAACAACGTATTGATTCTACTTATCAAGTTGACTCCAATATGGCTCTTCGGAAATCACATGAAAATCCTGAAGTAAAAGCTTTATATGATGATTTTTTGAAACAACCTCTAGGTGAAAAATCACATCATTTATTACATACTCATTATCACGACAGAAAACAAAAATAAGAAACTATATATTTTAAAGATTGATTTCAATTACATGAAATCAATCTTTTTTTTTAAAAAAAACAACCTTCAAGGTTGTTTTATATTAAGTAAAATTATTTTTTAATTGCATCTTCAATGGCTTGAATTTGTTGTTTTCGAGTTAAAGTAGCTACTAATTTATATTTCCTTTCATTTGTTTTAATCAATAAAACAAATGATAATCCTAAAAATCCTTTCCTCAATTCATGTTCTAAAATGTTTTCAAAAGGAACTCTAAATACTTCTTTAGTTGGTTTTCCGCCAATTAAACTATGTTCAAAACAAACTAATGAGTTTTCATAAACACCTATATAGCCATCTTGTCCAGCGCTAGTTGTCATTCCGCTTGCTACTTTTAAGACTTTTGCATATTCAGAGTAGACAATTTGAATCTTCGAGTACAATCCACGATCATCAATTATTTTTTCTTGTTTTAGCAAATCCATTAATAATTCAGCTTTCATATTTTCATTCCCCCTTTAGATACATTATACTATATAATTGAAAAATAAATATCGAATCTATTATTTTTTACTTGGTTATTAACAAATCATATATAATTTTTTTGTTTTTCTGTTTGGCACAGAAAAATAAAACCTTCTTATATTGGTTCCTTGAAAATCAGTATTATTCTTATAACTCTAATAGACGAAATAAAGCTCTATGTTTTCGGACCTTTTTAGAAAGTGGTTTCGCAATTACTAATGTGAAGTACTCCATATAACCCAGTTTTAGAAATCCATCGATTGCAAACAATAAATCGATGTAATCATCAAAATGGTCTTTCTCGAAAGATAAACTTCTAGAGACATTACCGGAGTAATATAGTCAGAGATATGTGATTTATCCTATTTTTTATTTATTTTGCCTGTCTTTTATATATCTTATTACAGCTATGATCCATATTTCAATAGACAAACACAACGCTATAATAACACTATAAATTGATTTAGTGAAATAGGTCACTGCTACATAGTATATTCCTGAAAACTGTATTACTACAGATAATGCCCATAGTCCTATAATTGTTTTTACTCTATCTCCTAGCGTTCGATTGATTTCTTGATAAATGTGAAGTGTAAAAACAGTCTGGACTCCATATATCAATATTAAAACTAAAGGAAAAGGAATAAAAAAATATAAGGTGTTTGATAAAATAATAACTAAATAATATAGTATGTGTTTTCTCATGTTACTACTCCCATCCATTCTCGTTAGTACTTGCTATAGAATCTACAACAACATAAATAATTACGGCAATTGCAACTACAGTTATAGCCCAAAATGCAACACCAATCAACACACTACTAAGAGTTGATAATCCAAAGAAAGTAAGTCCACCAGCTGCTGTATAGAATGACATCATGAAATTAGCTGCAATCACACCAGATACTAGAGACCATGCCTTTGTGTAATCATCACGATTCTCTGGATAAAATATACTAGATGTTCTAACGAGTGATTTATCAATTACTACAAAATTGTTCAATTGTTTTGTTGGGATTAGACTAATATCGTAACCTAACCATTCAGGTGCATTTCCGGTTATGTCCGAATACATTACTGGAGTAATTGCATAATATGTTTTTAGTTCGAATGTATCTGAAGTAGAATCAAATAGATTGATTTTCGGTTGTTTCATGCAGGTTTAGATAAATAATTTATATTGGTGAAAATCATCAATTCTATCAATCTATCTAATTATTTGTAATTTTTCTAATATAGTTTCTGATTCGCGATATATTATCCTCAACAGAACCAATTACAATATTATAGCCGAATATAAAATCATTGCATACTTACTATGACTAAAAATTAATCAAAATAATCAATTCTCGTATGTGTTGCCTGTTCAATTATTCGACATTTATCACTAAAAGTTCTGGTAAATAAAGAATGAATGGCCAATTCCAAAAAGCGTCTATAAACGTAATGAAAGTATTTCACTTTTCTGTCTTCTGATTGCTTTAATATAACCAACCGGTACAATCTCTTTCCCAGGCTTCTTTTTAGGAAAATGATATCAAGAAATAAGTATATAAGAAAGGACAAAAGAAATGTACAAATTAGTACTAGATGAATGCTATCTTGAAAGATATTTTTAATTGCAGGAAAGAAAAGACCAAAAAGCACTTCTGGCAACATACACATTAATGTATCAATGGAAATGCTTTTTTTATATCTCTTTAACAAATCACTATTATGACGTTCCATTGCTACCAACTCCAAAGAAATCTATTATTATACCAAATAAATTAATGTCCAAATATGCACTAGTAGATCCTATATAAGGTAATCCTCCAGAAAAGCCAAGTGAAATACCTCCTCCCCATGAATTAATGTCTAAAATATTCTGAGGATCATATGATAAATAAAATATTGAATAAGAATAACTCATAGTATCTTCGCCTTCTGATGTCGTAAAACTTGCTCCATATAATCCCAATTGGCCATTCAAAGATGTAAACTGACTACATTCACCATATATATTACAAGATGTACCATTCTCAATATACTGAACTTCAAGTCCTTTTCCAAGAAATTCATATCCAACCGCAAGTGGATCTGGGTTCGCAGAAAATGATACTGATATATTTTCTCCTGATTTTTCTTCGGGTGGTGTCAAAGCAATAGTTGTTGCTAAAAACAAAACAACGACCACAAAAACAATTAAGTGCAGGAATTCTCCTTCAGGATCTACATACATTACTGGAGTAATGTATCTAGAATTAAGCAATATTAAACTAGGTCATCATTTATCTTCTGTAATTCCTTTATAAATTTGTCATTCAAATTTTCGAGTTCGATGCCAAGCAAATTTGGTTCAGAGTTCTTCTTCAGTCCATGCAGAATAAAGTAATCCATAATTTGGTCGATGAAATATTCAAGGTTCTTCTTTTCATTATTATCGATTCTTACACTATGGTTAGTGATATCAAACCGTTTGAAGTAATCCGACTTCAAAAAAACCTCATGAAATAGTTGTAATTCTTCTTTTGATAAAGTTATCTCAATCATAGAATTCAAAACCTCCATCCCAAGTGATTTGTGGCATATGTTGTTACGACATATCCAAGCTCATTTAACACTACGACTGCATTCTTGCCAAAATACTTTAGAGCGAAATCAGGCTGAAGAATTACCTTCAACGGATTTCTAACAGCATCCCTAATTGCACTTCCTGCAACTCCATGTCCATCCCTAAACAGAGCCTGTTTTAGCCCGTGATCAGTAAATCCCTTTATTGGAGATGCAATTTGCCATATAGAACATGCCATTGAACCGACGATAGCCACGCCTGCGGTTATGGCTGAATAGGTATTGTATGCATTGTCGCTTAATCCTAGAATATTGTTAAATAGTCCGTCTCTAATAAGGTTATACTCAGTAAAAGATTCACCTATCGTTGAGAGTCCATTGATACCCGTAAGCACACCAGCTCCAAGAGTAATCCCTGCAATGATTGTCATAGCAAGAGGCGTTGCGGCACCAAATGTAGCAATTGATATAGATATAGCAGCAACCGCTGTCAGAACTAACAATGATCCCGCAAAGAACTGACTAATAGAGAAAAATCCGCTAGGATCTAGATACATTACTGGATTGTTTGCACAATATGCGTACATATTAGTAGATTGCACATTCCCTGTTTGACCCAGTAATCCATCTGCATTAATAAACCTACCAATTTCAGGGTTATAGTATCGACTGTTTAAATAGTACATATTAATTTCTGAATCAAACCTGTACCCACGATAAGTATATGAATTAACAGATGATATACTGCAGTTTTGAGAAACATCTTGAATATCAATTATATTGCCATATGCATCATATCGATATTTTACTATGGTATTTCCTGACGTGTCAAGGATATGTGTTATATCGCCTTGTTGATTTCTAAAATAGAAATAATCATCATTATCATAATTAAAGCTGATGAGTGTTCCATCATAATCATAAGTGTATAAAATCTGATAAGTGCCATGTGTCTCATATATTACTGAGTCCCCTAGTAATGTATATTCAATTGTTTCAGTTAATGTTTCAATCAATTCTTGACAAGTATACAGTTCTTTTCTTATTCTATATCCTTGATCATTATAATAATATTTAATCTTAAACACTGTCGATGATGAATTATTAATGTCAATTTGCGTTAATTGTCTTCCGCTCCATTTTAGGGTGGCCGAATCATAGGCCGTTCCATTATATGTAAAATAATCAATTGATATTGGATTTCCTTGGTTATCATAAGTAAATTCTTGAGAGGATGAATTTCCATTAATAATTATATCATATGATTCTAATTGATCCAACCATGTATCTGAATATTCATATGTTTTTGTTTCATATGGAGTCGCTTCAAGTACATTTCCAACGTTAAATATAATTCTAAATTGGATGTCAACGCCTATACTTGAATAAGCTCGATATTCTCTATAGTAGTAGCCTGGAATACTTGTATTTAAATTAGAAAATGTTTGTGATGTTGTCACCCCAGAATAATAAGTCATAGTTAATGGATTAAAGTATGTAAATGTGAGCGTAGGAGATTGGCCCACATTTAACACATAGATATCTCGATAGTCTTTGGTACTATTATAATACATCTTTACGACAACACCACTATCATTAAAATAGTACAAATCTGGAATTTCATATTCATCTCTTTCGTTATAATTGTATTTGTTTACTTCTAAAATGTTTCCTCTTGAATCATAAGTATAAATATTTGTGTAACAAATGTCGCTTTCTTCACAGCTATCTCCAGATACATAGATATCTTCTACTATTAATTGATTAAGTTCATCATAAAAGTAGTTATATATAGTAATTAGTGCATAGCTTTCATAATAGCTAATTTCGGTAATATTTCCAAGTTCATCATATTCATAAACATATTTGTAATCAATTCCATCTTCTGAAATATCATACGATATTTGTGTAATTCTTGTGGTATTTCCATAATAAGTAAAATCTTGTTTGATGTTTAGTAAGTTAATACTTAATTGGATGAAATGTAGTCGATATAGGGCATTAGCTTCATAATTATATTCTTTGATAATTTCATTATCTGAATTAGTTGTATAGTCAGTCCTATCATATAGCATTGACTCCGTATTATACGCTGAATATTGATTAAAATATAATTCTTTATTATAAAAATATTCTGTAACTTGTGATATTTCATTTGCTTGAAAATGTAAACTATTTAAGTTTCCTTCCAAATCATATCCATAATTAATACTATTTCCTTCATCATCAAATACTTCAATAATTCTTCCTAATCCATCATACACATAGTATTCTGTTTTATCTTCAAAAACATCGTAATATTGTGCCATTCTCCCTTCTGCATCATAGACATATATAAATTTGTCTGTGTATACAGCGTCCTCATAATTTTTAAATTGAACCTTTTCTATTTGATTATTATCGTTATATTCAAACTTGATAGAATCTAAGTTCCCATAGGTTTGTGTCTGTAAATTATTTGTATAATATAATCCATCCATCTCATATGAATAACTCATTAAAGTCTGATTATTTACTTTGATTTCAGAAATTCTATTTTGACTATCATAAATCATGAAATAGGAATATTCTTCATCCATCACAATTTCAATTAATCGATCTTTTGTGTCGTAAACATAACTGATTTGTCCATGTATATCGGAGCTTGTATAGTTAGTATAATCTTCGACAAATATCGTTTCAGTTAGTTTTCCCTCATCATCATAAAGGTATAACAAATCTTCTCCTTTTGCATTTTCAATTGCACGAAGTAACCCTGAATATTCTTCGTAAAAATAATTCGTATCATTTCCAAATTCATCAGTTTGGTAAGTTATATATTGATTTGAAAGGTTATAAGTTGTAGATGTTGTAAAACTATTGTATTCATCTCCAATTGTCAAATGCTCTACTTGATTGTATACATTTCTTGTTAGACTTGATTTGATTTTATTAAATGTGATTTCTGAGGCTTCTCCTTCTTCATTTAACGTAATTTCAGTGTATTTATTTGAAGTAATTATTGCAGTTGGAATTGTCCATATATCATTATCGTATGAAATGATTACTTCATCACCATTGGAATTTTTTATTATTGTAACTCGTCCTATTTCATCGTAAGTATATTCAGAAAATTGTGTTAAATTATTGATTAACTGTAGTCCATCAAAACATACAGCTCCTTCTCCTAAAAATTCCAATCTCAATGAAATTGTGTATTCTTTGTAAACGCCATAAAATGATTGTGACACATATTGCCAACCATTTACATTTTGATAGAGCGAAACCTTATGTTCAATTGAACTCAATGAATTCAAATCAGAAACGACTGCTATTATTTGCACAAAACGATCTTCGTAAATATCTTTCCACAAAGGTGCACCTTGATAATATATCCAACCTCCAACAGTAAAAGTACCAGAAAACACTTTAGAAATATCTACCGAAGCATATCTTACTTCATTTGGGTCACCTAAAATACTTACGTAACTATCTCCCAATAATTCATTCACATCTTCGTTAGCTAAAAGAAGATCATCCTCTAACAAATATGTTCCTGAACTAAAATTCCAGCCTACACACCCGTTTTCAAAAGACGGATTATCAATAACGTTTTTTCCATCATTGTCAAACCCTTCTGTAATATAGATATCATCAAAATATATTGTTCCTGTACTGTGATTGTATATTTTAATCGTAACTGGTGTGTTATCTGTATTTATTGTAAACTGTACGTCATAATACCCCCACTCTGAAGTTGGTAAAACGTATTCAATATTGGATTTCGTAGACACTCCCAAAATATCTATATACACTTGATTTGAGGAAGTACAATTTTTAATATATCCACTTAATGTGTATGTTCCTGCATCTAAATTTACACTCTGTTTTACATTCCCTGATGCTGAGTCATTCGTTTCTAAATTCCCCGAAATACTGCCTGCATAAGAATCTAATGTTGAACGATTATATAGAATCAGCCCTGCGTTTTCTATTTCAAGATTCCAAGGATTTGATAAATAACTACTATCGTTTTGTTCAAAGTCGTGATTTAGTACTTTGTTTAAATCATATTTACTTGAGGAAGCTGTTGACCGAATTTGATTATTAATATAGTAATTTGGTTCGACTTCATGACTAAAGGGATTGTAATACTGTTTTGATTGAAGATTGCCAAAACTATCCATTACCAATATTGTATGCCCGTAATCATCGAATTCATATATAATATATTCATTTCTATGATTTGTTATCGTCGTATGCTTAAATTGATAATCATAATTAACTTCAGAAAACTTATAAGAGCTAAAATATGATGTGATCTTTGTAACTTGACTTGTTGTATTGTAATAATAATATAGTGTATCATTAACCGATAAATAAGCTCTAGAAATTCTTCCTAAAGAATCATATAAAAAATATACCGTTTCATCAGCTGTGAATGTACCATCTAGGTTATAGTCTTTTCGATGAGTTACAGATCTTTGAGTATATTGACTTGATAAAATTGTTGTATATGTATACGTTCTTTTTTCTACCATTTTGTAAGTGTCGTCATCTTGTTTCAAAGACAAAGTCGCTAATGAAATTCCATAAGTTCCATAAGTAATATCAATCTTGTTTCCGGACGAATCAATTACCTGTTCTACCTTGTTCTGATTCGTTGAATTTCTTGAAATTGTAATAGAAAGATTTGTGTTTGAATCTTGTATCGAGATTAAATAACCCTCTGAATTAAAATTTTGTTTAATCATGTCTGGCGTCAATATATATTCAGAGATAAGAAAATGATAATAATAATGGAAGACTCGAACTAAAATGTTGCTTGATCCATCCTCCGCTAGATAACAATCATATGAATAGGTTCCTATTGATGTGTCAACGCGTTCACTACAATAATCTTGTCTATGATAATATACCGTATTTCCAGTGTAATCAGTAGTAAAAAATTTATCTTGATAATCCACTTTAGTTAGTTTTGTATTATAAATAATATTCCAACCTGCTCCATATCCTATATTTGAGGTTTTATTCAAATCATTAAATGCAAATGATAAATTCAAACTTTGTAATTCTGTCGAATAATTAATATCATTTCGTATAAATACTAGTTTCCCAGTATAATCTGAAACATATCCCGTCCCAATTACTCCCATATTTTGGGAATTATATGTCCAGTAATCTTTTACTCCCGATGGTTCTAAATATCCAAATTCGATGACTGGTCTTAACACACTATTTGTATTTTCACTCGAATACAATGTTTCATATCCTGTTGTTGTAGTGTATATTTTCATCGTATATCCCGGTACTTCAACAACACTATTTTCTTGCCATTCTTTTACATCTTTAATTATATCAAAAACATATTCCACAGACGAATCGCTTGTATCGTAATCAGTCATTTGGTCTATACAATTCGGTTTGTTAGACCACTTAACGGTAGATTCAACAAATCTAGTAGTATTTTTATAAAGTGAAATTGTATTTGGATACCCCAAATTTGCTTCATGTTCAAAAATCAGATGTGCATATGTAATTTGTTTTCCTGTCAGTAATGAGGGCATATCAAATGTAAATAATCCAAATTTTTCTTGCAAATTTTCAAGTCTTATGGTTGGAAAATCACCATAATTAACATCTGGATTAGATTCGGATACAAAAGTATCATAGATTAACATACTTTGAGTCTTGCTGCTAATCGTCGGATCAAGGATAACTGGAAAATTTGCATCTTGTAACCATTCATCATTTGGGGTTATCGTAATCATGTATTCTGCTGATTTAACTTCGATAATATCAAAGTTAATGTCTTTTGATTCATTTCCTTCGTTATCATACATATATAAATCTTGAAATGAAAAAATTTCTTCTCCAAGATTATTCAAAAATACATTTTCTCCATTCTCGTTTGTTTGAATGGATAGATCTTTTAATAAATATGTAAATGATATTGAAAAATCTTCGATATATTTATTTAGAATAATGTTTTCTTTGATTTTACTTCCAGATATAAAATATTCTAAGTCTACATTGTTTTGAATTCCTTTATACATTACTTCTTGATTGATATTCTTTAATTCTTTGATATTATTTGATGGTTCAGTATTATTTTGATATTCTATATCAGTTTTATCGATATTTTGAACAATCCAATCAATGCTGTACTCACCTAAAGAAAGTTTTATTTTTTTATTTTCATCTAATGATTTTGGAAGCTTTATTGAATATTTGTTAGCGTTGTTTTGATACTCTTCATTATTTTCGTCAAAAAATAATGAATTATCAATTTGTTTAAAAATTCCATTTTCATCGTAATGAATAACGTCGTTATAAAGCACTACTACAAAACTTCCATCGGCTTTTTGAAATGTTTTTGAGCTTTCCGTTCTTAAAGAATTTACTTCTCTTATGATAGCTACCTGTGATACATCAAAGTCTGAATCAGTTGTTGTTGAGTATTCCTCTTCCGGTACTTGTTCTTCTACCGTAGATTCAGTTAATTCCAATGCCGAAACTTTCGGCTTTTGAGGAAGATAACTTCCTAATAAGCCTTAGAGCAAAAGAACTACGATTACTTTTCGAATTTTATGAATTCCTTTGACAATAAGTAAAATCATTTCATTACTAATACTTCTTTTTAATCGTTTTACCACAATAAAATCCCCCTATTTTATTAAACAAAAAAAAGATATCAAAAAGAGAAACTAATTGCTATCTAGCAACCATTTCTACAAGATATCCTCCCAAAGAATATAAAGTACTATATATATAATCGACGATATATATAATATAATATTTATCACCTAATTCACTTTATGTCAATACGCTTAATCAATTTAATTTAAATTCAATTAATATACAATTCAATTTTTTACTAATTTTTTTTATAATAAAAAAAGACCTCATTCAAACAGATGAAGACTTAATAGTAAAAAATAATCAATAAATATATAAACCCCACCGTAAGAAAAAACAAAAAAATCCCTTGCATTATACGTAAGAGTCTATATTGTTCAAAATTGTTAAGCTGATAAAGAAGCTTATCAAACATTATACGATGAATGTAAATAGTATAAATTTAGAATAATAATTTAAATTATTCGGTTGGGCTATCATAAACTGAGTTGACTAACATATCTATGCGATTTCACCCTTTTTGAAAATAGTACATTATTGCATAAAAGCTCATTTTGTTCGAATCACCCTAATTAATATTTTTTGATGACAATATATTAGCAATGGATTAAATAAATGTAGGCATTAAGAAAACCCCTGTTAAGCAGGGGTTCAGATTTGTGTGTTGTCATAACCAAGTTTGCTAAGTAGTATATCTGTATGCATATGTTATAACATTGTCAATTAGTATATTTAAATTTTGTCTGATTTAGACTTTTTAGTGTCGCCAAAAAGAAAACACCTGGTTATCAGGTGTTAGTCAATATATGTGTTGTCATAATCAAGTTTGTGTCACTTTTGAGGTTGTCACAACCAAGTTTGCTATTTGATTAGTATGGAGTTTGTTTTAAAATGAGCTATATTTTCTTTATCGTTAAAGACACAAACATATATAAATTTAATCCTGTAACAATAAAATGATTAAATTGGTTAAAAATACAAAAGTATAACCCAATTGATTAAACACTAAGATGAATCTTGATATCATTATTTCTTTATGATCGATTTTTCTAAGTTTAATATATGTTTCCATAAATGAATTAGAAAATATCATGTCTGCTACTTTTGCTGTTTTTTTATTTATTATTAAACTTAAAATGACAGAAAGTACAATGAATCCACTCATTAAATATAAATTAATACTTATAAAAACATAGAATAACCACGCATAAGCTAAAATCATAACAAATATGATAATGAATGATAATGCAACGTTTATAAAATAAATATTTTCTTTTTTAGACTTGATATGCATATTCCATAAAAATCTAAGAATATAAAACATAGACATCACGCCTAGCCAATAGATAGCTAAACCTAAAACAATATCTACTTGTGTTAATTCGAGATTGGTTGCTAAAACAAATATATTATCCAATTTCATCGTACATCTTAATCACCTTTCTCACAATTTATTTTTCTTAATATTTAATCCATTTGATTATACGCGTAATATACATCTCCCCAAATAGCTATAGCATGATCAGTTTTTTATATCTTTAGGTTTTGGCGTGACTAGGATGTTTTGTCATAGCCAAGTTTGCTATGTTGTTATTCTGGAGTTTGTGTTTTAGGATATCATTCACAAATTCAAAATATATCTTAGTTGGCGGAAATTAAGATAAAGGAAGATCAATGTTTCCCAGTAAGAAATCTACAATATTCATGTGAATAATACCATCATGTGATAAGTCAACTTTATCTAATGAGAGAACGATTTTGGGAGATGCATCTTTAATGGGAGTAAACGCATCAAACTCTCTCTCGATTGTTCCTTTGTTAATCAGATAATATGATACTTGTATAAAACATTTTTTCATGTCTTTTAATGCAACGAAATCTACTTCACCTTTGTATGTTTTACCCGTGTAAACTTCATACCCTCTAACAATGAGCTCGTTATAAATGATGTTTTCTAGAAAAAATGTATCTTCAAAGTTAACTAAATTGGTATTTATCGTTCTAATCCCTGGATCGATTGCATATTGCTTTTCTATCGTTTTCAATATTTCTTTTCCAACAATATTAAATCTTTTTACTCTTGAAATGAAATAAACCTTTTCCATTTTTTCAAGATAGTTATAGATCGTCTTTTTATCTATCTCAATCTTATTCCTATTGTTGATGGTATTAAAATAATTGGTTATATTTGCTGCCGAAAATTCTTTTCCTGCATTTGCTAGTACATAAGAGCATATTGATTTGAATTTATACTCTTCAATGTCAGAATTTCGTTTTAGAATATCTTTTGAGATGATTCCATCATAAACATTATCCAAATATTGTTTAATTTCATGTTCGCTACCAAAGTTAAATCTTTGAGGAAACCCTCCCCATTTTAAATAATCAAAAATGAAATCTTGATCCACTTCTCTTCCGATAAGTTTCATATAGTCAGTAGCTTCTTTATAATTAAATGGAAATATCTCAAATTCTACTGTTCTTCCTACCAATAACGTCGCTAGTTCACCCGATAGAAGTTTGGAATTGCTTCCTGTGACAAATATCGAGCAATTTTTTGTAGCTTTAAAAGAAGCAATTGCTTTTTCGAAATCTTTGACATGCTGTATTTCATCCAAAAATAAGTAATACTTATTATCGTCTTTAATTTTGGATTTGACATAATCATTTAATTTGGAAGATGTCTTTATATATTCATAATCCATATCTTCAAAGTTTATGGCAATGATGTGATTCTCATCAATGCCTGTATTTTTTAATTCATCGATAATTTGTTCTAAAATCCTTGATTTTCCAGCTCGTCTAATTCCTGTCAAAACTTTGATCAAATCGATATCATAATATTTTCTTATTTTTGAAAGATATAATTCCCTTATAATTAACATATTTATCACCCACAATAATTATATCATCATTTCATAATTTTACGGAAAATATTTTACATTAATTCTTAATATTTTTGATTTTGTGGAAACTTTTTGCCTTAAAAAAGAATTTATACAGTCAATTTCGCCATATTGTCCGTATTTGATTATAATATTGTCGCCAAAAAGAAAACACCTGGTTATCAGGTGTTAGTCAGTTTATGGCGGAAGAGGTGGGATTCGAACCCACGCGCCCTTGCGGACGACTGCATTTCGAGTGCAGCTCGTTACAGCCTCTTCGATACTCTTCCAAAAAAAGAAAACCCTATGACTATCATAGGGTCTAAAAACAACTGGAGCAGGTAAAGAGAATCGAACTCTCATAGTAAGCTTGGAAGGCTTAAGTTCTACCATTGAACTATACCTGCATCGATTAGGTAAAGCCTATAATATTGTATCACTAGTGACAACTTTTAAAAAATGGAGCAGGTAAAGAGAATCGAACTCTCATAGTAAGCTTGGAAGGCTTAAGTTCTACCATTGAACTATACCTGCGCCTTATCGCAAAATTATATTATCATAAAGCCGTTTGACTGTCAACAAAAAAATGAGGGATTACTTATTTTTCTCTACTACTCTCATTTTTGCACTGTGTGAACGATTGTTTCCTAAAATTTCTACTTCCGATGGAAGAATCACATGCTTGTTAATTAGTTTCAAAGTTGGTTTTTCAGTAATAATGATTGGTAGTCCTTTAGGAATATCAATGGTGGATAATTCTCTAAAAATCATTTTACAGATTCTATCTTCAAGAGAATGAAATGTAATCGTTACAATTCTTCCTCCAGGATTTAACAAAGAAACAGCATCATACAAAGCTTTTTCTAAAACACCTAATTCATTGTTTACCGCAATTCGTAACGCTTGAAAGGTTTGTTTGGCTGGATGGCCCTTTTTCCTTAATATTTTTCCTGGCAAAGATTTCTTTATGATCTCTACTAACTCAAAAGTTGTTTTAATCGTTTGGTGAGACCTAGCTTCTAAAATATTGATTGTAATGTTTTTTGCGAAAGGTTCTTCTCCATAGCGATACAAAATTTTCATGATTTCTTCTTTTGAATATTCATTGACAATTTCATAAGCTGATAAAGCGGATTTTTGGTCCATTCTCATGTCTAGTGGACTATCATAATTATAAGAAAATCCTCTTTCTGGTAAATCAAATTGAAAAGAAGAAACTCCTAAATCAAATAATATTCCATCCACTTTTTCAATTCCCATTTCTTCAAGTACGGATTTTGCATGTTCAAAATTAGAGTTAATGTATGTAATATTTTTATAGTTTGCTAATTTAATTTTTGCTTGTTTTAAAGCATATTCATCTTGATCAAAAGCGTACAAGTGACCCTTTTTGAGATGCTGAAGAATGACTTCGCTGTGACCTCCGCCACCTAAAGTCATATCTACGTATAATCCATTTGGATTAATATTTAGATTTTCAATTGCCTCATTTAGCAATACAGAAACATGTTCAGCCATTTTATCACCAACGTCATTATACCATATCTTAAATAAATACTAAAAGAAAAACGCTGATTTTATCAGCGCTTCTTTTCTTTTAAAATTATTCTTTTTCTTCTTTGACTGGTTTTGGTTCTTTCACAAGGATACCCTTATAAAAACCGCATTTTCTGCAAACTTGATGAGATAGTGTAACTTCTCCACAATTAGGACAAACAGCCATTGTTGGTGCATCTAACTTGAAATGTGTTCTTCTTTTTCTTTTAACTGACTTGCTCGTTTTTCTTTTTGGTACTGCCATGATTTCACCTCCTGTAAATAATTACTACTCTTTTAAATTGTTAAATGGATTGTCAGTAAGAATTTCTTCTTCATCAATTGTTGCTAGTTCTTCTAAGCAAGGATTGGATGCATTTTTGCTTACCACTTTCATCGGTTTCTCTACTAAAATTTCTGCCCAAACGTAAGGATCGAGATCAATAGTAATTCCATCGATAACATGAGTGTCATCATCAATAAACGTTTTTGAGAAATGTAAAGCTGTTTCAAAATCCAGAGGAACATCTACTGGTTTCAGTGTAATTGCACAAAGCATAGTAAGGGTAACCTTAATGTGCAGTTCAAATAGATATAATCTGTTTTCTTCGATTATATTGAAACGTCCTTTAACATCTGCTAAAGAAATATCGACAAGATCTAATATATCTTCGTTTATGAATTTATCACATTCACAGAGGTATTCGAACTGATTGTTGGTGTAACTAAGTTTCCTTAGTTCGTGAATTGTCCACTTCATTTTACCACCTCAACACAGCAAATAAATTATACTTTTTTTTCAAAGGAATGTCAAGAATTAATCACTAATAATGGTTGACCTCAGGAAAACAGTGTTGATGAACGGGTCCTAACACAAAAAAGCCTTCTGCTTCTATAGATTTCGCCAATAACCCTAGAGCTTTTCCGTGAATTTCTAAGTAAGAATGAATCATTTGATAATCTTCAAATTCTTTAAACTGACTTTTATGTTTTTGAATGGCGTTTGAACGTCTTGATACATTCTCATTAGATAAAGAAATGGTTTGATTTGGTCTGTGTGTATAATAATATGCTAAAGTTCTTGGCCGAAAATGAGATAAAAATTTATCATTAATTTCGAGATGATTACGAACGAACATTAAAGGAAAAGCGGCCATAATAATGGCTAAATTAGATGCTTCACCGCACTTAATATGATCTGGATGAATTTCTGAAGGCAAATTAGGGTCAGAACAAACAACTAAGTCAGGATTAAGTTCTAAAAGAACAGTAGCTAGTTTTTTTGCTGCATCGAAAACCTCATAATACCCTCCGTCAGGAAAATCAAGAAAATATACTTTTTTCACACCTAAAAATGCTGCTGCTTCTTCACTTTCCTTTTTACGTGTTTCAATTAATTTTTCAATATTTTGGGAAACATCTCTACTGCCAGAGCCTCCATCAGTCATAATAACAAAATTTACTTCTTTTTTAAGTTTTATTAATTTATCGACTGTGCCTCCCGCACCTATTTCAATATCATCAGGGTGCGCTCCAATAAAAACAACTTTTTCGTGTTGTTCAATTTCTGGAATGGGAGCTATTTGTTTTAGCAGTTCAATATACATCGAAATCCCTCATTTCTTTTTCATCTATTTAAAACTTATTATAGACTGTGCATTCTTTATTGTAAACACTCTTATTCATTTCAAAGTAAAATTACTGGCATTATTCTTGTAATGCGTTATAATATATCATGTTAATCTATAGAAAACGAGGAAAATATATGCCCTATACAAAAGAAGATATTTTAGAAAGAATTGAATCTGTTATTGATCCAAGCCTTGAAAAGACATTAGGTGAATTAGATGCCATAAAACATGTAGGAATAAATCCTGAAACCGAATCCGTCATGTTGTTAATTGAAGTTGGAATTAAAAACACCGAAATCACAAGTCAAATCACAAGAAACGTTGCCCAAATTGTAAAATTAGATATGGGTTTTAAAAGTTTAGTCATTGACTATAATCAAACCAGACCTGCAACCCTCACAAAATCATTAAAAGTGATTGGAATTGCTTCAGGAAAAGGTGGAGTTGGGAAATCTTCTGTAACGGCTAATTTAGCTTATGCTCTTACTTCTCTTGGAAAAAAAGTGGGGATAATTGACGCAGATGTTTATGGAGCAAATATGCCTAAAATATTTGAATGCGAAACAAAAGAACTTATGGGAACAGCTGAAGGAAAAGTATATCCATTTGAAAAAGATGGAATTGAAATGGTATCTACTGAATTCTTCGTTGATACTGATAGAGCACTTATGTGGAGAGGACCCATGCTTAATAAAGTATTAAAAATATTTTTTGAAGACACTCTTTGGAGCGCAGATTTAGAATTTTTACTCATAGATTTACCACCTGGAACCGGAGATGTAATCATGGATATTAAAACCTTTGTCCCAGATGCTAAAATGATTCTTGTGACAACTCCTCATCCAAATGCAACTCATATTGCAATTAAAGCAGGATTTGCCGCAAAAGACCTAAGTCAAGATGTGATTGGCGTTATTGAAAACATGTCATATTTTGAAGTAAACGGAAAAAAACATTATATTTTCGGAAAAAATGGCGGCGAAATGGTAGCAGACAAATTAGTTGTTCCTTTCTTAGGTGAAGTCCCAATTGGTCAACCAAAATCAGGTAATCCATCTATTTTCGCTGATTCAGAACCAATCGGAATCATTTATTTAAATCTTGCTAGAAAAATTTTAGCCCTTCTTTAGGTTGATTTAAAATATTTTATCTAAAAATGAAAAGCAAACGGAATTTAATATTCCTGTTTGCTTTTTTTTAATGTTTTTAATCGTTTAATAGCTTTATTAGTCTTCTGTTGATTTGCAAGAGCATCTTTATATCTTTTATTACTTGATAAAATAGTTACTATTTTTTCATTGACTAAATTCATTAAATAGATATTTTGTAATTTTGTAACATAAGGCATCACTTGATTGATTAAATATTCTTTATATAAAAATTCTTCGTTTTTTTCTTCAAAAGATAACAATTTATAATAATCAATTTCTGAATCCATTAAGCAGTAATTTTGATTTATTTCTTCTTTTATACTATTATATTTATTTACATTGCTTTGTTTTTTGTAAAACAAACATTTAAGGTACAGCGAGTCCAAATAGTACTGTCCTTCTTTTTGTATTTTATCTAAATATATAAGTGGATTTTCTTCTTCAATTGAAAGAAGAACAAAATATTTGTTTCTTTGGTTTAAACATAAAGAATTTGACAAGAAATCATGATGATATATTTTATCTCTTTGATTTTCATAAACGTAGAAAAGATTTAACATTGCTCTCATTTCAAAAAGTTTGCTCATTACTCCTTTTTCCATATACATGTTTTTCGCATTTTCATAAGCACTTCTTGACACATTAAATAAATGTAAATTCCCGTATATTTGAAATTTTAAGAATTGATATATTCCAAATATTTCATCATTCATATAAAAATGTTGACTGACAGCTTCGTATAAAGATCTTGCTGTTTCATAATCCTCTTTTGAAACATAAAGCCAACATGCATACAAGGAATACACTGTAAATCCATAATCTTCAAGAGAATTCAAGTATCGAATCAATTCATTGTTAATCATTTCAGCTTCATCTGTATTTCCTATTAATGTATGATAACCCAACCGAATAATTTGAATCAATATTCCAAACTCATATTTTTCGCATTCGTCGTATAATGTTTTATAAGCTTCTTTATCATCTCTATAGAAATATTGAATTGATTTTTCCATGTTTTCAATCATTTTTTCTGGAAAACTTGTTTCTTGAAAAGAGATATTCATACGCTCCATAATCAAAAGAAGACTTTCTTTGTTCACAGCAATCGCATTATTTTCAATTTTTGAAATATAAGTGTTAGAGCATATTCCCCTTGCAAGCAGTTCTTGTGTTAAATTACACTCAATTCTTTTTTTTCTAATTGAATCTCCAATTCCGCGATAATAGAATTGAAAAATTTCTTTTTTTCTTCTCTCAAGTTCTTTTCCCAGCTTCATTCTCTGCCTCCATCATTAGGATATAATTTTAATGACTTTTATTAATTCTTTTAGAAGTATAAAATTCATTTTAATGACATTATAAACAAATACGCTAAAAAAGAAAAGGATTTTTTGTTGAATGATTTTTTATGATTTGCAACTATATGATTATCCCGCTAAAATTTAAACAAAAAAAAGAAACTACTTCTAAATAAGTGGTTTCTTACAAACGCTAATAATCGGGCAATTTTGACAGTTTGGTTTTTTTGCTTTGCAAAAGTATCTTCCAAAAAAAATGAATTTGTGATGCAAATCTATCCAAAGACTTTCATGATATAAATTCATCAATTTTACTTCGATTTGTTCTGGATTATCCGTTTCATCTGCAAGGCCAAGTCTTACGGAAATTCTTTTAACATGTGTATCAACTCCAATTCGTGGAACATGATACCATTCCGCTAAAAATACATTAGCTGTTTTTCTTCCAACACCAGGAAGGGATTCGAGCATTTCTTGACTAGGAAGTATTTCACCGTTATAGAAATCCTTTATTTGTATACTCATTGCTTTGATATTTTTTGCTTTTACTTTATACAAACCCAAATGTTTTAATTTCTGTTCAAGAACTTCTAAAGGAACTTGAATATAGTCTTCAATATTCTTATATTTATTAAATAAAGAGTTTGTTACTTTATTCACTGCTTCATCTGTTGTTTGAGCGCTTAAAATAATTGCGATTAATAGTTGTATGGCATTCTGATAGTTTAATTCACAATGAGCATTGGGAAAAAGTTTGGTAATTTCTTGATAAATAAAACTTTCTTTATTTATTGTTTCTTTTCCCATGAATCAAAAAACGCCTTTAATGCTTCTGATTTTTCTGGATTGTAAACTACATCTGAACTCTTTTTCAGTTTTGCTCTTCGTTTAATCAAAATACTGTCCACATAACTAATGGAATATTTATTTGCTTTGATAGCATCAAGCAAAGCTTTTTTAATTTCTAACATTTCAAAGTGATCTTCGCTTAACCATTTTTGAATTATTTCAATTTCTAAAGGCGTCAGTAGCTTTTGAAATTGACTTTCAATCATATCTACTAATTCTTCTTCATTTGTTTCATATTTTTTTGGTTGATTGATGATTTCATCTTTAATAACTTTTTGATAATATAGTAAAATCTTTTGGATAGTTCCATCTAAAAAAAAGATTTCTGTGTCTTTTCCTGATTTTGTTTTTTTAAGTTGAATAGACAAATAACCCTTTTTAATGAGGGAATCTAAAATAGTTAATAATTCATCTTTTGAAATAGTAATGTTCTTAATGATTTTTGAAGGATTTAAAAAAGTATTGCCTTGACGCATTTGATTATGAAGTTCAATAATGATGAATGCTTCAATTTCAGATAATCCAATAAATTTATAATTCTTAAACATCATTTTTTGGAAATCAAGAATATCATCTTCTATTAACTTCTTGGCAAGGTTGTAATCCATCGAAATTCCTCTTTTCTTCTATTCTTCTAAAGTATAATCACTAGAAGCAAGCTTATTCAGTGTTGCTTTTGCTGCATTTTGTTCAGCTTCTTTTTTTGTTTTTCCGGTACCTTCACCCATTACTATATCATCATCCATATAGACTCTTGCGACGAACTCTCTTTCATGTGCTGGCCCAGATTCAGACACAATCACATAATTTAAAGTTCGTTTATCCGATTGCACCAACTCTTGAAGTTTGCTTTTATAATCATTATCTTCTTGATTCATCGTCTTTCTAATAATTGGAAAGACGATTTTTTCAAGCACTTTATATATTTCATCAAATCCTTTGTCAAGAAAGATAGCTCCCAAAAACGCTTCGAATGCATCGGCTAAAACAGCCGCTTTTTCTCTGCCACCATTTTTTTCTTCGCCTTTTCCTAACAATAAATAATCTCCTAATTGAAAACTTTTCGCATAGACATATAAACTTTGTTCACAGACATCTTGTGCTCTTTTTTTAGTTAAAACACCTTCGTCGTCTGATAAATGTTCAAATAAAAATTTGCCAACAGCAAGGTCTAACACTGCGTCCCCAATAAATTCTAATCGTTCATTACTTTTAGTATTATGTTCATTTGCATATGATGAATGTGTCATAGAACGAACCAATAAATCAAATTGATTAAATGAAAGGCCAAACCGTTTTTCTAATTCACGTAATTTTTCATTCATCGATGTCATTTCCTTTTGTTTCTTGAATGTATTTTTCAACTTTTTCGAATACTTGATTTCTTACAACCATTGCTGCTTGTCTAATACCATTATAGAACCCATAGGCACTAGAAGATCCTTGCGCTTTTATTACAGGACGATATAATCCATAGATTAAAGCGCCTCCGATTTCTTCAGCTGAAATTGCTTTTTTAAAATTAGAAAGATTTTTCTTTGCAAATAACGCACCGATTTTTCCCCAAACCGTCTTTGTTAATTCTGCTTTCAAGATTTTACCCATACCTTTTGCGGTGCCTTCAATCGTTTTCATAACGATATTTGCAGTAAATCCATCACTTATAAGAATGTCACAAGGTGGATCTAATACGGATTTAGGTTCAACGTTTCCATAAAAGTTAAACAAATTCGTTTCTTTAAAAAGATGAAAAACTTCTTTATCGAGTTCTCTTCCTTTTCCATCTTCAGTACCTATATTGATTAATCCAACAATTGGATCATTTCTTCCAAGGATTTCTCTTGCATAAACCGATGCAAAATAGGCTTGTTGAAGCATATGCTCAGGTCTGATTTCAAGATTTGCTCCCGTATCAAGCAAAATGGTTGGTTTCCCACTAACTGAAGGTAAAACAGGCGCTATTGCTGTTCGTTTAAACCCCGGCATTCTTCTTACAAGAATATGAGCACCTGCAATTAATGCTTGAGTGGCTCCGCTACTAACTACTGCGTCATTTTCATTTTTTCTTAGACTAGCTAACGCCATAGCCATGGAAGATTCAGGATGTTCTTTTATAACTTTAATAGGATTTTTTTCTCCCATTGGGATAATATAATTTGATTGAATAATATGTATTCGTTCATCATTTGAAAGATATTTTTTAATTTCTGATTCATCTCCATAAAGGTTAATTTCAATATCAGAAATTTTTTGAATGGCAAGCATTGCACCTTCTACTTGTTCTTTTGGCGCAAAATCTCCACCCATTGCATCTACACCTATTTTAATCATTTTAACACCTCAACTTCTGTTTAAGTATATCATATTTTAATCTAAATGATAAGATTCAATTTGTTTAATTGTATGATTAATTAATTTTTTAGCTTTAAGATCAGAGGAACTCATTAACGATTTAGCATCCTCTATTGCAAGTTCTAATAAAGCTTGATCTTCGATGATATTTGCCATCTTAAATTTAGGGATTCCTGTTTGCTCTTCCCCAAAAACTTCTCCTGGGCCTCTTTGGAGTAAATCTGCTTCACTTATTTCAAATCCATCTGAAGTTTTTTCTAAAATCGATAGTTTGTTTGTTTCTTTTACTAAATCATCTACAATCAAATAACAATAGGATTGCAAGTCATTTCTTCCTACTCTTCCTCTTAGCTGGTGAAGTTGTGATAATCCAAATTTTGATGCATTAATTACAATCATCATCGTAGCATTACTAACATTAAGTCCCACTTCTACAACCGTTGTAGATACCAAAGCTTGTATTTTATTCGAATAAAATTTATCTATATTTAGCGATTTCTCATCGTTTTTCATTTTTCCATGTAAAAATCCAATTTGATATGATACATCAATATTTTTCTTTATTATTGTTTCAAATTCTTCAAGTGAAATCAAGGAAGATTTCTCGTTTTCATCAATTAATGGAACAATAAAATAAGCTTGGTGCCCTTTAGATAATTCTTGATTTACATGTTGGAAAACACGATCAATGTGTTCGAAATCAACGATTTTTGTCTTAATTTGTTTTCTTCCTAAAGGTAAGGACTTTATCGAGGAAATATCCATATCTCCAAACAAAGTAATTGCCAGCGTTCTTGGAATCGGCGTAGCACTCATAAATAGGACATCAGGAGTTAATCCTTTTTGCCTCAAAATCTTTCTTTGGTTTACTCCAAATCTATGTTGTTCGTCAATGATGACAAATCCAAGATTTTTAAAAACAACTTCTTCTTGTATTAATGCATGTGTTCCAATTAAAATATCGATTTTCCCACTTTTTAAGTCTTTTAAAATTTCTTCTCTACTTTCATTTTTTATACTACTACTTAAAAAAGCTATTACTACACCAAATGAATCTAAATAATGTTTCATTGTTTGATAATGCTGATACGCTAGTATTTCTGTTGGTGCCATCAACGCTACTTGTTCCAAAGCTGAAACAACAGCAAGGCTTGCAATTATTGCACAAATCGTTTTGCCTGACCCTACATCCCCTTGAAGAAGTCGATTCATTTGTTTTTGATTTTTTAAATCTGTAAACAGTTCATTTGTTGCTTGTTTTTGATCATTAGTAAGCTTAAAAGGGAGCGTGTCGATAAATTTTTTTACTATGGTAAGATCGTATTTTTTTGATTTGGTGAATATTCTCGAATTCATTCTTTTGAAAGATTCGATTTTTAAGGCAAATAATAATAGCTCTTCGTATTTAATTCTTTTTGAGGCATCTAATACATTTTTTTCACTTATTGGATTATGAATAATCTGCAAAAAAGATGATAACTCAACAATTGTATTTTTCTCTAATAGAAAATTTGGAATGGGATCATAAATTGACCCCTTGATTTCATTCAATCCTTCATTAATCCATTTATGAAGCGATTTATCGCTTATTGAATTGATATGGTAAATTGGAATAATTCCTTGAATATAATTTGCTTTTAATGTTATGTCACTTGCATGAAATTGTATATAATTATGAATAAATTTACCCGTAATAACAATTTGGATTCCTATTTGTAACGAAGACATTAAAAATTCTCTGTTAAAAATAGTTGCGGTAATCACTTTGTTTTCTACTTCAATTTCTAAAGATAATTTTGTCAATCTTTTCCTAATATAATAGAGTTTTGGTAATTTAATAACCGTTGCAAATAAAGAAATCTCTTCCCCTAATACTGCTTGACTAAAAGAATTTATTTCGTGCTTGATGTATTTAGTTGGAAAAGAATTGATTAAATCTTCAATCGAATAAATACCATGTAAATTTAATTTCTTTTTTGAAGATTCTCCAATTCCTTTCAGATTCAATAATTCACTCATTATGTCACCTGCAAATTTTTTATAGAAAAAAAGGGTGTTCTAAAACACCCTTATTCTACTGCTATAATATAAGAATAAATATCTTGTCCACCGTGAATCGTCTCAATTTCGACTTGGTAAAGACTATTGATTAAATCCGTGACTTCATCAATTTCTGAATCATCAACGTCTTTTCCGACCATCAAAGTAACGATTTCGGTTCGATGATCAATCATCGCTGTTAAAAGTTCTTTTGTTGCGGATATTCTCGAAGGGGAACTCACATGAATTTCTCCGTTGTAAATGCCCATAAAGTCATTTTTATTAATTTGTTTTCCGTTGTTTACGCTTTGGCGAATTGCATAGGTTATTTCACCTGTTTTTACATTTTCAATGTGATTTATCATATCTTTTAAATTCGTCTCAATGTCTTGAGTAGCATCAAACATCGTAAGTGCAGCATACCCTTGAGAGATTGTTTTAGCAGGCAAAACAAAAACCAATTTATCTTCAATCATTTTAGCTGCAGTTTCTGCAGATAAAAGAACGTTTTTATTGTTGGGAATTATAATGATATGATCAGCATTAATGGATTCACATGCGTTCACAAAGTCTTCTATGGATGGATTCATTGTTTGTCCACCTTCAATAATGTAGTCGCAACCCATTTCAATGAATGTTTCTTTTAATCCTTCTCCGTTTACTACTGCTACAATGGCATATTTTTTCTTCATTCTTGGAGCGGTTCCTCTAGAATGATCATGTCCACATTCGCAAATCTCACTATCTTGAGAAGGTTGATGCATTAAGACTTCTGTCTGTTGAAGTTTCATGTTTTCAATTTTCATATTAATGAAATATCCAAATCTTTGAGCTAAGTTTAACGCATCTCCTGGTGTTTTTGTATGAATATGAACTTTTAATATGTTTTCGTCTTGCACTACAACCAAAGAATCTCCAAGCGGAGAAATCATTTCAATAAAGTCTTTTTGACTAAATTCATCCATTTTTTCGATTTGCATAATAAATTCAGTACAATATCCAAAATCAGTGTCCCCACCATAATTTTCTAAATTTAAAGTCTTTGCAAATTTGGATTGTTCACTTTCATTTTGAATATCTTCGTACATATTACCTTGAATGGCATCAAACATTCCATTTATGATTTCAATGAATCCTGCACCACCAGAATCTATTACCCCTACTTCTTTTAAAATAGGTAATAAATCAGGTGTTCTTTCAAGAGAAGCATTCAATTCATCAATGTAAAGTTTGAACAATTCTTCAAAATTTTTAACACTATGAGCAACAGATATGGCTTTATCTGCCCCTTCTCTTGCTACGGTTAACATGGTTCCTTCAACGGGATTGATAACAGCTGAATAAGCTTGTTCTACTCCTTGGCGTAATGAATTTGAAAAGTCAACCATATTGACAGTATCATACCCTTTTAATCCGTTAGCAAGACCACTAAACAATTGAGATAAAATAACACCAGAGTTCCCTCTAGCACCCATTAACATACCTCTTGCTAAAATTTTAGCAGCAGCTCCAATTGAAGGCTCATTTACTGCAGATAACGCTTTTGCTCCTGCAGTCATAGTAGCGGACATGTTTGATCCGGTATCCCCATCAGGAACTGGAAAAACATTTAATTGATTAATCCAATCCATATTTTTTCTTAGTTTAATGCTTCCATTTACGGCTAGTTTTCTAAGTAAATGTCCATCTAATAGAATAGTTTCCATAAGTATCTCCCCTTTAATTTTTATAAGATATAACGATTATTCATGGTAGAAAGTATAATTTGTGATAAATCCAAAAAAGCAATAACATTTTATCATATCTATTTTAAAAAAGCAATAACTTTAACCTTTCGCAAGGCATCCCTTAGAAGATATTCGAAAAAAATAAATTTTACTTGCTTTTTACTTGAATTATGTTAAAATATAGTATGCTGAAATCTTTACAGAAACGGAGTGATATCATGCCAAGAGTATGTGCAATAACAGGTAAAAAATTCATGTCAGGTAATCAACGTTCTCATTCCATGCATGCAACAAGAAAGTTATGGAAAGCGAATCTTCAAAAGGTTAGAATCGTTGACGAAAACGGTATAGTTAAACGAGTATACGTTTCTGCTAGAGCGTTAAAAAGCGGTAAAGTTACAAGAGCTTAATGAATATAACCTATTAAAAAGGTCTTCAATCGTTGAAGACCTTTTTTGTTTTATATCATTTATTATAAATAAAGTTAGCCAACATAAGGAGCTTCAATTTCAGAAATAATCGTTTTCACCATATTAATTGGTATGGAAAAGCCCATTCCTTCAATCTCTAAGTCAGATAATTTAATAACATTAATTCCAATAACTTCGCCATTGATGTTGTAAAGAGGCCCTCCACTATTTCCATTGTTAATGGAAGCATCATGTTGAATATATAACACTACACCGTCGTTATATACATCTCGATTTACACCTGAAACAATTCCCATTGTTACGGAACCATAAAAATTATACCCTTGAGGATTTCCAGCAGTAATCACTATACTTCCTTGTTCAACTAAATCACTATCGCCAAAAGGTGACACGGTAATTTCGTTGTCCAGTCCCACCCCACTAAAAGAAAGTATCGCTATATCAACATCGGCGTCTACCCCTAAAAGGGTTGCATCAACTGAACTTTCATCTGAGAAAACAACACTAAATTCTTGGCCTTCATCTACTACATGATTGTTTGTAACAACATAATAAGTATCTGTTAGTATATCGTGTTTATAAACGACAGCTGATCCTACAGAAGAGGAATCTATTCCATAACTTGTTACACCAACTACCGAAGTATTTGTTACCTCAACTACATTATAGATCAGTTGTTGAAAATCTCTTACATAAACAGAAATTTCTTCTGATGATAAAATTTCTGAAATATTATTTTCAACCATTTGATAAATTTCTTCATATAAATCAAAGGTAATCATGTCTGCCAATTCAAGAGAAATTTCAGCATAAATATCATCGTAAATATCTTGATAGATTTGATCAACTAAATCTTGATAATCTTCATAAACATAAATTTCTCCATCTAGGGTTGTTTCTTGACCTGTATAAAGAGTTGTATCTGGAATGGTAGTTACCGGAGTGGTGGTTGTTTCAAGAGCAGATACACTTGAACAAGCAACTAATACCAATGACATAGATATAAAAACACTAAATAAGATTAATTTTTTCATTTTTTCACCCCTAAACTTTCGGTTTTAATTCAACATCGGAAATGGTTAGGGTTTGGCCGTTACGATAGAGAATAATATCAATAACATCCCCCACTCGATATTTTGAAAAGCCTAATACAAAATCAGCTGTACTAGTAACGTCAACGTCTCCAATTTTTTGGATAATATCGCCTGGTAAAACATATCCATCAACAGAAGAGCCAGCAACAATAGCATTCACATAAAATCCTGTAGTGATTGAACTTGGAATAGTAGCTCCCAAACTAATAAGATAATCTCTGCCTGTGGAAATATCAACAAATTCAATTCCTAAAACAGGTTTTTGTAACGAAACACCAAATTCTTCAATATCTGCACAAACATCTACTACCAGATTAGAAGGAATTGCGAATCCCATGCCCTCTACGGTCACATCAGCAATCTTAATGACGTTTATCCCTACAACCTCCCCTTGAAGATTAAAGAGCGCTCCACCACTGTTTCCTGCGTTGATAGAGGCGTCATGTTGGACATACCCAACAAACATATCTTTTACTGAATCATTATCGATATCAAAGTATCTAGATGTTCCTGAAACGATTCCCATGGTCATCGATCCAAAATAATCATACCCAGAAGGATTACCAACTGCAAGGACAATTGTTCCTTGGTCTAATGCATCAGAATCACCAAAACTTGTGATGGTATAAAGTGTGTCCGAAGTAAAACTTAGCACAGCAAGATCAACCAAGGTATCTACTCCTAAAACAACAGCATCTTCTGTTGTGTCATCTTCAAATTGAATTTCGTAGGTCACTCCGTCTTCAACTACATGATTATTTGTTACAACAAAATACGTTGTTCCTACATGTTTATAAATAACACCAGAACCAATAGATTGTACCGTACCAGAAGAGTTATAATTTGAAACTCCCACAACTGCATTGGCATCCGTTGAAGCTACATCATATATCATGTCAATGACAGAGGCTGCGCTTACTTCAATTTCTCCGGATTCAATTTTTACAAGTAATGCTGAAATAACACTTTCATAAATTTGGTCAAAACGTTCTTCCGAAATATCTTGAACAACTTCTGCTTTGATTTCATCGTATAAATCTGCATAAATTTTTGCATAGACATCCGATTTAATTTGATCAATATCAAGAGTGGTTGTTGTTGAAGTTCCTGAAGTTAAAAAAGTGGTTGTTTGAGGAGTGGTGGTTGTAAAAGAAAACGAACACCCTCCAATTAAGAATAGAATTCCTGCTAATAAGAATAAAATCATTCCTTTTTTCATATGCTCACCTCAATCATAAAGTTTAAAATAAATCTATACATATTTTAATATAACAATATGTATTTATTGTGAACGAATCGTGATTTTTTCATAGAATTATTTCCATGCGTCATCGCTTGAGATTACAAGCAATCTTCCTTTTGAAAATTCCACAATTCCAGAGCCTTCATTTGAAACACATAAAGAGTCGCTCGTGCTAAGATAATAATTATCAATCTCAAATTTAAAATCTTTTAAAGATAGATTATAGCAATCCTCCAGAGCAAAAAAAGAAATAAAGTGGTGGTAGTTTTCAATAGAATGTTTTCCTTTTTTTAATACGGAGATGTAATGATGATCATCTTTAAGAGTAATGTTGTAACGCTTTAGTAAATTTAGATTTGCAAGCAAGTGATCAATTCGGCCACCAATCCCACCATACACTTCTACTTCATCGTAATCCATATTATTATAAAGATAATCTAGAGTAAATGCTAAATCTGTCATATCTTTTTCTTTTTTTAATTCAATAAGATTAAGACTTCTTTTTTTTACTTCTAACATATAAGTGCTATTTAATGAATCAAAATCACCTACAGCTAAATCAATTCTTACATTATTTTCAATTAAATATTGAAGTCCTGAGTCGACTCCAACAATAAATTCGTTGGCTTCTTCAAAATATAATTTTTGAAAATGATAATTATTTGGTCCACAAAATATTTTTATTTTCTTAGACATTCTCTAATTCCTCAATTGCTTTCAATCTATCTGGTTTATTAAAAATATACGATCCAACCACAATAACATCTACTCCAGTTTGTTTGACTAGATTTGCCGTCTTGAGATTAATTCCTCCATCCACTTCAAGCAAAAAGGAAAGATGATGTTCCTTCCTATATTGATTTAGAAAAGAAATTTTATCTAACGCGGATGGCAAAAAGGATTGTCCCCCTTTTCCTGGTTCCACACTCATAATTAATACTAAATCCAGTTGATCTAAATATGGAATTAATACTTTGACATCTGTATCTGGTTTTATCGATAATCCGCATTGACATGAATTATCTTTAATCAGCTTAATTGTCTTTAAAATTTGATTGGATGAAGCCTCATAATGAAATGTTACTAAATCCGCTCCAGCTTTAATGTATTTTTCGATGGATTGTTCTGGATGTTCAATCATTAAGTGGCAATCAAAAAATTGAGAACTAAATTTTTTTATCTCAAATAGAACTGATTCATCATATGTTTTTTTTTCAACGAATTTTCCATCCATTACATCAAAGTGTAGCCACTGTGCTTTTTCAACGGACTTTATTTCTTCATATAATTTTGTAAAATCTGCTGTTAAAAAAGAAGGAGATACTTTCATAATAATGTCACCTCTTAATATCTTGATTTAATGGCTTTAATTTCTTCATACAACTTAACATAATTCTCATATCTTTCAGGCAAAATTTTGCCTTCACTGTATTCTTTTTTTATTTGACATTCTGGTTCATGAACGTGTGTACATCCTTTAAATTTACACTTCTTGCCCAACTCAAAGAAATCCGGATAATTTTCGGTTAATTTTGTAGCTTCGATGCTTGTAAATTCAAGTTTTGAGAATCCTGGAGTATCCGCAATCCAGCCACCAATTCCAAAATCAATTAATTCGACGTGTCTTGTTGTATGCTTTCCTCTGCCTAACGCTTTCGAAATAATATCGGTTTTCAAATTGAGGGAAGGGTCTATTGTATTTAATAAGCTACTCTTTCCAGCTCCAGTTTGTCCTGCTAATACATTTACTTTATTTTTTACAACTTCTTTAATTTCTTCAATTCCTACTTTGGTTTTCGTAGAAAAATAGATTACTTTAAAATAAGTTTGATAGTAGTTTAGTTTTTCTTTTAAATCCGATAATTCGACTTCATTTAATAGGTCAATTTTAGAGACAATTATAACAGGTTTTATGTGCGCAGCTTCAATCAAAGCTAAAAATTTATCAAGTAACATAAAACTAAAATGAGGATCCGTTGCGGCATTAATTAATAAAGCTTGATCTACATTAGAAATGGCTGGTCGAACCAAATCATTTTCTCTTGGCAACAATGATAAGATTGAAAATTGGTCATACATGACCATATCTCCAACTTTTGGTTGTTCATTGTGGTGTCTAAAAATACCCAAAGGTCTTAATTGAACTCTATTTTTATTTTCATCTATTACTGTGTATAATCCACCTGTTAACTTGATTATTCTGCCTTTTTTCAATAAAAGACCTCCTAAATACATATCTTGTTTCTATTATACTTTAAAAAGCTAAAAAAAAGAAGACTCACGTCTTCTAATCTTAATATGTTTTTACAAATCGACGGAAGTATCCTTGATCATGAGAACAGACAGGACATTTATTTGGGGCTTTTTTACCAACATGAATGTGTCCACAAACGGAACAAATCCACATTTGCGAATCGGATTCTGCTTCAAAGATTTTAGAATCTTTTATGCTTTGCAATAAAGCGAGGTATCTTGCTTCATGCTCTTTTTCAATATTTGCGACTGCCTCAAATAAAAAGGCAATTTTAGTGAAACCTTCTTTTTTTGCATCTTCTGCAAATCCTTTGTACATTTCTGTCCATTCATAATGCTCGCCACTGGCTCCATCTACAAGATTGACTTCAGTTGTTGGAACTTGTCCATCATGAAGTAGTTTAAACCAAATTTCTGCATGTTCTTTTTCATTTCCTGCTGTTTCAAGAAAAAAATCAGAAATTTGAGTATATCCTTCTTTTTTTGCTACGGACGCATAAAATGTATACTTGTTCCTTGCTTGAGATTCTCCAGCAAAAGCTTCTTTTAAATTTTGCTCTGTCTTGCTTCCTTTTAATTCCATAATTTATTCTCCTCCTTGAAATTTTGTTTATAATTTATTTTATCATACTTTGAATAATTTAAGATTCATCTCCAAAAATAATTCCAATATCTCTTGCTGCATTGATTAAATCACCATTTGGATCGACTCTTCTAGCTCCACCTCGACTGGTTTCACCTGTTTTACCGCCTCCAACAACATCTTCAATAAATACTTTATTCATTCGGTCATTTTTAATCGTAACCATTTGTCCGAAATCACCATTCGCAATCATATCAACAGCAAAAGAACCATATTTTGTACTTAAAACTCGATCAAATGTGTTTGTGACTCCACCTCGTTGAATGTACCCTAAATTTGTGGAACGTATGTCTTGACCTGTAATTGGCTTCACTAATCGTTCTAATGATTTTGCTATTTGTTCGCCAATTCCGCCTAAACGGACTGAATCTGGGCTTTCTCTATCAATCATTTTTATGGTAACATCTCCATCAATTGGTTTTGCTCCCTCAGAAATACAAATGATTGAAAATTTACTGCCACGTTTGTAACGATCGATTACTTGTTTTGCAACTTTATTAATATCGTATGGAATTTCAGGAATGAGTATAACATCTGCGGATCCTGCAATTCCACCTTCTAAAGCTAACCATCCTGCATTTCTTCCCATCACTTCAAGAATCATGACGCGATCGTGTGAAAAAGCAGTTGTATGAAGCGCATCAAGAGCTAACATGATATGATCTAGCGCTGTACGGTATCCAAAAGTAATATCTGTTGCCGGAACGTCATTATCAATTGTTTTAGGAATCCCTACTACATTGATTCCTTGTCTTGAAAAATCTCTTGCTGATGTTAAAGTTCCGTCTCCACCGATAATCACAAGTGCATCAATATTGTGTTTATTAAGATTGTCAATTGCAACGCTTGAAACATCTTTGTATTCAATATTTCCTAACTCATCCTCTGTTCTATAGTTAAATAAGTTATCTTTATTTGAATTTTTTAAAATGGTTCCGCCTTGATGGAAGATTCCGGATACTGTTTTTAAATCTAATTTTAAATACTCGTCTTTGTAAAGACCATCGTATCCTCCGATAAATCCAACTACTTCATACTTGTATTTTAAAATGGCAGTACGAACAACCGCACGGATGACTGCGTTTAATCCTGAGCAATCTCCACCACCAGTTAAAAGTGCAATTTTCTTAATCTCTTTGTTCATATTTTATGTTCCCTTCCAATAAAAACTATTATATAGTTTATCATTAAATTGTAAAGTAGTCAAATATAAAACGTTGACTTAATTTACAATTTTGACTTCATTCTTAGTTGCCCACAAGCAGCATCAATATCAGATCCTTGTTCTTTCCGTAATGTTGCATTAATTCCTCGTCTCATAAGTCTATCATAAAAAGACATCGCTCTCCTCATGTCTGTTTTTTCATATTCAAACTCAGTCACATGATTGTATGGGATTAAATTTACATAAGCATTTAACCCTCTTAGTAAATCACTTAATTCATCGGCTTGTTCTAAAAAATCATTCACTCCACTTAGTAATATATATTCAAATGTAATTCTTCTTGAGGTCTTTTCAAAATATACTTTACAAGCATCAATGATTTCTTTGATTGGATAACGTTTATTGATATACATTATTTTCGTTCTTAAAGCATCGTTTGATGCATGTAAACTCACTGCTAAATTACTTCGAATAGGCTCTTCAGCGTATTGGTAGATTTTAGGAACAATTCCACAAGTTGAAACCGTAATATGTCTTTGACCAATGGCAAGTCCTTTCGAATCATTCACTACTTTAATAAAATTTATGACGTTATCATAATTATCAAAGGGTTCACCAGTTCCCATAACAACAATATGAGTAATTTTAAGTTCTAATTTATTTTGAACAGTCATAATTTGATTCACAAGTTCAGAGATTTCTAAGTCTCTTACTTTCTTTTTCAAACCAGATGCACAAAAGGAACATCCCATACTACATCCAACTTGACTTGTTACGCATAGACTTATTCCATATTCGTGTCTCATCAATACGGTTTCGATTGCTTGGCCATCATGTAATTTAAATAAAAATTTATTGGTTCCATCAGCTGACTCTTGATGGGATACTATTTGTAAATCTTGAATTTCGAAGTGAGTTTGAAGGTGTTCTCTTAACGGTTGACTTAAATTGGACATCTCTAAAAAATCGGAAATATTTTTTTGGTATATCCATTCAAAAATTTGACTTGCATTATATTTTTTAAATCCATTTTCAACAAGATATGCTTGTAATTTTTCTAAAGTATAATTATAAATTTGATTCATCATTTCACCATTTTCCTTTAAGGTAATTATATCATTTCTGTATGCATAATAAAAATAGAAACATTTTTATGTGATTTTTATATTTAAAAACTTCCCTATTTCTGTTTTATACTTGTATTTCTATGTCATCTTATTATACCATTAATTTCAAGCAATTTTTCACAAAGAAAAAGAAAATCAGCCAAAACAATTGGCTGATTCAAAATCGTTATGATCGTAGAGTTGCACTTAGTTTTAATTCTAACTGTTTGACAATTCGATTCACAATTTGATCAATTTCTTCTGTGGACAATGTTTTTGTGTAATCTTGAAACACAAGCGAAATGGCAACGGATTTTTTATCTTTTTCAATTTTGTCTCCTTGGTAAACGTCAAAGATTTTTACGGAATGTAACGTTTTCTTTCCAGCTTCTTTTACGACACTTACAATTTCACTTGCGTTTGTATTTGCATCAAGAACAATCGCTATGTCTCTTGAAACACTTGGATATTTAGCAATTGGTTCCATAATGATATTTTGTTTACTGGCTTCAACGATTAATCCTAAATTAAGTTCAAAAACAAAGGTGCTAGGAAGATTAAAGTTTAGTTCCATTTCCGGATGTAATTTTCCGAAAAATCCTACAAACTTTCCACCTATAATAATTTCAGCGCAAATTCCTGGATGCATATTTGGTAAATCAGTCTCTGGTTTGGCAATCAAAATATTTTCTATGTTTACTTTTTCAAATAAAGCAAGCAAAAGTCCTTTCATTGCATAAAAATCAACTGACTCTTTTTTGCCTTGCCATAATGATTCATGATATAATCCCGTCATTACACCGCTCACAAGTTCAATTTCTTGAGAAGGAAGATACCCTTTCCCAAGTTCGAATAAGTGAACATTTTCCATTTTTCTGGATAGATTATAACTCAGCACTTCTAACATGGAAGGGAGTAGTGAATGCCTTAAGTGATTTTTATCTTCTGACATTGGATTATAAAGCTTAATTACAGGAATTTTCTTTAAATCAAATTGAACCGCTTTCTCTTTTGAAACAAGGGAATAAGTTACTACTTCATCTAACCCAAAATCGTCTAAAGTGTTTCGAATAACTCTTCTAAGTTTTTGTTTTAAGGTCAAATATCCATTTGTAGGGGTATTTGGATACGATAAAGGAATTGCATGGTATCCAAAGATTCGAACTACTTCTTCAATTAAATCTTGATAAGTCAAAATATCTTGTCTTCTAGAAGGAATAAATACAACAAACGTTTCTCCTAGAATTTGATATTCAAAACTAAGACGAGAAAAGATGTCTTGTAAATCCATGACTTTGTAGGCATATCCTGTTACTTTGCGAATTTGCTCTAAAGATAGTTTGATTGGAAGTTCTGTATAATTGTGAGTGTCAAAATAATTGACATTTTTTAATATTTTTCCATCCGCAAGCGCTTTAAAAAGCATTGCAGCTCTTGATGCAGCTATGGCAGTTCTTTTGGGGTCTAATCCTCTTTCAAAGCGTATGGAAGATTCACTTCTTAAATCTTGCGATTTTGAAGTTTTTCTAACTTTAATTGGGTCGAAGGTTGCAGACTCTAATAAAATGGTTGATGTAGTAGAAACAACCTCTGTATCAAGACCTCCCATCACACCTGCTAAAGCAAGCACTTTTTCTCCATCGGTAATTACAATATCTTCAGAATTCAATCTTCTTTTTTTGCCGTCTAATGTAGTCATTTCTTCTTCGTCGAATGCGTCTCTTACGACGATTTTCCCTGTTTTTATCTTATCGTAATCAAATGCATGTAGTGGTTGACCATACTCTAACATGACATAATTTGTGATATCAACAATGTTATTAATCGGTCTAATTCCAGAAGCAATTAATCTTGATTTCAACCAATAAGGGCTCTCTTTTATGGTCACGTTTTTGATTACTCTAGCATAATAAGATTTACATCCCTTTGTTTCTGTAAAGACAGCAACGGGATTTTTTTCTGATTCTTCAGACACGTCTGGTTCATCAAAGTGAACTTTTGATGATAATAATGCTTTTGTATCGTAGGCCACTCCAATCATAGATAATAAATCTGATCGGTTTGGTGTTAAATCCAGTTCAAGCACTTCATCATCAAGGTGCATATACTCAATGGGGTTTTCACCGATTGGAGCATCTTCAGGAAGTTCATGAATTCCTGATTCTTGATGATATTTTTTATCAATTCCTAGTTCTTCAAGAGAGCAAATCATTCCATTTGAAACGACACCTCTAATTTTAGTTTTTTTGATTTTAAAGTTTCCTGGTAACACGGCTCCATCAAGAGCAACAATGACTTTCAGTCCTTGTCTTACGTTATCTGCGCCGCAAATAATTTGTAATACTTCATTTAAAACTTCGACTTGACAAACATGAAGTTTATCTGCATTTGGATGATTTTCACAAGATAGTACGTGTCCAATAACTAATCCAGTTGCTTGAACTAACTTTTCAAGCCTTGCAACTTCAGAACTCATTAGATTAAATTTATTAGCAAGCGCATCAGAAGAAACTGAAATATCGACTAATTCTTTTAACCAATTTAATGATATATTCATTTTTTCTTCTCCTTTACTTGAATTGTCGGTTAAACCGCAAATCATTTATATAAAATGCTCTAATGTCATCAATTCCGTATTTTAATATTGCTATTCTCTCAACGCCCATTCCAAGAGCAAATCCTTGATAAATTGATGTGTCATATCCTGCAGCTTCTAATACAGCATTGTTTACCATGCCTGCCCCAAGAATTTCTATCCATCCAGTCCCTTTACACATAGAACAACCTTTTCCATTGCATTTGTAACAACTCACGTCCACTTCAACGCTTGGTTCTGTAAAAGGAAAGTATGAAGGGCGAAGCCTAATTTGTCTGTCTTCTCCAAACATTTTTCTAGCAATCGTTAATAAAGTTCCTTTTAAATCAGAAAGACTTGCTGTTTGATCGACAACTAAAGCTTCAATTTGAGTAAATTGGTGTGAATGAGTTTGATCATCATCATCTCTTCTGTATACTTTTCCAGGACAAATAATTTTGATTGGTTTTCGCATGGCGTTATCTAAAAGTGTTCTAACTTGAACAGGAGATGTATGCGTTCTTAACAGTAATTCATCGGTTATGTAAAAAGAATCTTGCATGTCTCTTGCCGGATGAGATTTCGGTAAATTTAACATTTCAAAATTATAAAGATCTTGTTCTACTTCTGGGCCTTCTTTTATGGTATATCCCATGCCAATAAATAAGTCTTCTAATTCTTCAATAACTTGGCTAATTAAATGTTTAGACCCAATTTTAAATTCTAAACCTGGCAACCCGATATCAATAGATTCTTGGTTTAATTTCTTTTTTATATTGTGCTTTTCCAGCGTTTCCTTTGCCTGTTCAAAAAATGCAGAAATTTGATTTTTTGCATCATTAATAAATTGTCCGATTACTGGTTTTTGATCGTTTGGCAAATCTTTCATTTGATTCAAATACTCTGAAAAAACACCTTTTTTCCCAAGGTAATTTGCTTTCAAATCTGTTAATTCAGTCACATTCATAACCGATTCAAATTTGCTTTTTGCTTGTTCAATAACCTTTTCTAATTGTTTTTGTAAGTCCATATTTATCCTCCTAAAAAAAGAAAAAATCGCCCTAAAAAAGGGCGATTATTTAACCGTGGTACCACCTTTGTTCTAGATAAATCTAGCACTCAAGTCGATAACGCCGACTGGCGGAGATGATTAGTCTCACTCCAAAGATGAATTCATCAGCAATAACATAAAATACTCGCACCTTTTTGTATTTCTCTCTAAAAAGTTATTTCAGTCTGATTACTAGTTCTTTATCAATGTGTTATTCTTCTATTCTATTATATCATTTATTAATGATTTGACAAGATTAATTACGACGACTACCAAAAATTGCAAGCAATCGTAATATTTCTACGTAAATCCAGACTAAAGTCACCATTAATCCAAGCGATAAAATCCATCCATATTTTGCGTCAGTTCCAGAATCAACACAAGTACGAATGCTTTCAAAATCAAGGAATAAGAAAAATGCAGATAACAACGCAGATAATCCTGCTACTAAGTAATAAAATTGACCTGTAATTGCGGTAGGAAGTATTAACGAAATAAGCGACATAAAAATAACAGAGATTAATGCAACAACCATAAAAGATGCAAATTTTTGTGTTACTTTTATAATTCCGGTTGAATACAATAACATCATCACTACTAAAACAATTAATGTTGTCATTAATGCTGTAGGCACGATTCCTTCATATAAATAAGCAAACATCGATGAAACAACCCCTAAAACAACTCCTTCAGAAACTGCATATATAACTGAAAATATTGGAGAAAGCTTTACAGACCTTGTTCCCACAATTACGCTAATAAATCCAATTACAAATGCTCCGATGAGCCATCCAAAGTTAACAAATTCTAAATTATTTGAAATATAAAGCGCTACTATTCCTGTAATAGCTACCAAAAAGATTGTTTTCATCGCAACGTTTGCATAAGTAACTGCGTGGTCTGAATATGTTGCTCGAGAATCAATCCCTCTTAAAACTGGATTTGAACTTCTAAGTCTCATGATAAGAACCTCCTTTATTCAAAAATATTATACAACAAAATATTCAAAATATATATGTAATTTATGTGTTTTTTTTATAAATCAAACAATGACATTTGATTTTCTTCTATCATTCCTTCAAACGTTCCAAGACAATCTAATTTATCAAAAAGAGTTGTAGAAAGTTTTGTGCGATTTTTAATATCTTGTTTGGAAATAAAAGATTTTTCGTTTCTAGCTTCGATAATAGAACTCGCAACGTTTTTACCTAAAGAATCAATAACAATAAAAGGCAGTAATAATGATTTTTTATCCTCTGAAATTACAAAATCTGTTTCTTGAGATTTCATGATATCAATTGGCAAGAATGAAAATCCTCTTTTTACCATTTCAAGTGCTAATTCAAGTATAGTAACAAGGTTTTTGTCTCTTTCAGAAGCATCATTTCCTTTGGAAGAAATTTCATCTAGTTTTCGTTTGATGGAACTTTCCCCTTCCATAAACGCATCAACATCAAATACAGATGCGCGCTTTGAAAAATACCCAGAATAAAAATAAATAGGTTTATATAATTTAAACCAGGCAATTCTCATTGCCATTAATACGTAAGCTGTCGCATGTGCTTTTGGAAACATATATTTAATTTTACTACAAGACCAAATGTACCATTCTGGAACATTAATTTGTCTCATTAAATCTGCGTAAATTGCCCACTTTTCGGGATTTACTGGTGCTTTACCCTTTCGAACAAACTCCATAATTTCAAAAGCCATGGTTGGTTGCATACCATAACCAATCAAATCAACCATAATATCGTCTCTACAACCAATAATGTCCTTAAAATCAACTCGACCAAATTCTTTTCTTCGCCCTGTAATTAAATCTTGAGCATTGCTACTCCAAACATCTGTTCCATGAGATAATCCAGATATTTTAACAAGTTCAGAGAACGTTTGTGGTCTCGAATCTTTTAACATACCTCGAACAAAATTAGTTCCAAATTCCGGTATACCATAAGATGCTACTTCACTTGAGATTTCTGAAGACGTTAAACCAATAACATCTGTTCCTGAAAGTAGTCGATATACTTCTTTATCATCCACAGGAATATCTTTCGGGTCAGAAAACGGGAATTCAAGTGGTTCTTTTTTTACAAGATCCATTAAGTACCGAATCATTGTGGGATCATCATGACCCAATACATCTAATTTAAAAAGATTATTTTCAAACGTATGATAATCAAAATGAGTCGTTTTCCAAGAAGTGTCTTGTGAGTCTCCTGGATATTGAACTGGCGTCACATCATATATTTCTTGATTGTTTGGCACGACCACAATCCCCCCAGGGTGTTGTCCACTGGTTTTTTTAGATCCTTCAATTCCTTTTGCTAATCGTTCCATTTCAGCTCGACGAATTCGAATGGGGTTTTGATTATTTTCTTCTAATAATTTATTTGCTTTTTCGTAGTAATCTCTTACCATTGCATAGGCAGTTTTAGCAGCACAAGTTCCTATCGTCCCTGCTCTGAATGCATAATTTTGTCCAAATAATTTTCGAATGTATTCATGGACAGTTCCTTGATAATCTCCTGAAAAATTCAAATCAATATCTGGAACTTTATCACCTTTAAACCCTAAAAAGGTTTCAAAAGGAATGTCATGTCCGTCTTTTAGAAGTGGAGTCCCGCAAACAGGACAATGTTGATTTGGCAAATCCCATCCACTATCGGTACGATCCAATAATTTTTGGTTTTGATTTTCGAAATCATTGGTGCCATAAAGCGTCCTTGCTTCTTCTGTTTTCTTAAAGGCAGAAAAATGGCACTTAGGACAAACATAATGTGGTGGTAATGGATTTACTTCAGTAATATCCATAAATGTCGCAACAATACTTGAACCAACCGATCCTCTTGAACCAACTAGATATCCATCATCCAGTGATTTTTTTACAAGCAAATGCGAGATATAATACACCGTTGAAAATTGATTTTTTATGATGCTATCTAATTCAACATCAAGTCTTTTTTTCACAAGCAAAGGAAGAGGATTCCCATAAATTTTTTCTGCTCTTTCACGGGCCATAGTTTCCACTTTAATATTGATGGAAGGAACACCTTGTTCGGCCAAAAATTCATCGGAAGGAACAAATAATTTTTTAGGAAAAATCTGAATATCATCGACACTTTCAGCAATAACATTTGGATTTTTTACAACCAACTCAAATGCTTTTTCATCTCCTAAAAATTTAAATTCTTGTAATAATTCATTGGTTGTCATAAAATACTGAGAAGGTTTTTCTTTTTCATTGTAGAGCTTATGAAATCCTCCGCCACCTACAAGTGGCGTATTAATCATAATTTCTCGATATTTTACATCAGATGGGTCAAGGTGATGTACATCTCCTGTTGCACAAACTAAAATATTTAAATCTTCTCCCACTTCTACAATTCGTTTTATAACATCTTGAATCACATTTTGCCAGTTAGGCATTTGGTGATGCATATACGAAAACGTGGAAGGAGCCTGTACTTCTAAATAATCATAATATTTCGCTGCTTCTAATAATTCTTCTCTTGATTTATTCATAGCTATTTCAAAAAAATCAGAGTTTCTACATCCAGAAGAAACTAATATTCCTTTTCGAAATTTATCTAAATTGGATTTAACCACTTTTCCATCTCTATCAAAGTGAACTGTCAAAGCTTGTGATAAAATTTTATATAAATTTTTTAATCCTTCTTGTTTTTTAACTAATAGATTGATGTGCTTTGGATAAGGATATTTATGTACATTTTGTGGATCTATTAGTAAATTAATATCATTAAAACGATGAATTCCTTCTTTTCTTAATTTTTTGAGCATGTGTAAAAATACTTCAGTGGTTGCTTTTGCATCATTAATAGCTCGGTGATGATCATTTAATGGAACTTTTAAGAAACGACATAATTGGTCTAAAGAATATCGGCTCCGATCCGGATAAAGTGCTTTAGCTAAAGTTAAAGTGTCAATTGATGGTTGAATTCCTTTAAACACTCCTATGTTTTTGTAATTGTAATAGATATGTCCTAAATCAAAATCCGCATTATGAGCAACAAGAATTGCATCTTTACTAAACTCATAAAAATCTTTTAATACTGTATAAATCAGCGGCGCATCTTTCACCATTGAAGCTGTAATTCCTGTCAACTTTGTTGTAAAATCCGATAACTCTTTTTGAGGATTTACAAAAGATTGAAAGTCACCAATGATAGCTCCGTTTTTTATTTTTACTCCAGCAATTTCAATTAAAGTATCGTACATTACGGACAATCCTGTCGTTTCAATATCAAATACCACGTAAGTCGCATCACTTAATAATTGATTGGCATCTCCTTTGGTAATTCGAACGGATTCGTCATTAACATAAGTTAATTCTAATCCATATAAAGGTTTAATGGATTGATCTTTCGTCAATTGAAAGAGTTCAGGAAAAGATTGAACTGAACCATGATCACAAACTCCAATTGCGGTATGTCCCCAAATTTTGGCCCTTTCCACATATTCTGTTATTGTGTTAACCCCATCCAAAGAAGACATCTTTGTATGGATGTGTAATTCAACTCTTTTTTCTTTTGCATCATCTTCTCTTAACGATTTTGGAATAATATCCGTAGATTTTGCAAGACCAATTGCATTAATAACGACTTCTCCATAATACGAATCATAGATAGCGTACCCATTAACCAAAAGTCCAGTTCCTTCTTTGATTGCATTGCAAAAAGTTTTATCCTCAGGAGATGTAAGTCGTTTTTTAATAGAAATGGAATCCTCTCCATCTGAGATAATCATATTTGCTTGTGAAGAAGATCTTAGTTCTCTTATTTCAATGCTAACTATATTTCCTTGAAGTGTAAAATTAGCTTTGTTTCCATTTTTAGCTTTGTATTCTTCTAAATCTTGTTCATCATAAGGCAAATCTTTAATTGCAAAAAAATCGTTCCCAACTGGCTTGTCTTCATAAAGTTGTTCGTAAACAGCTCGCTTTGAAATGGTGCTAACTTGATTTGAATCAACAAAAGAGCGACTTGTTTTAGCGATTTGTTCTTCTATGGGTTTACAGGATTCATCCACTTGAATTTCGACAACAGCATGAAACCCATTTTTATGTAATTCATTTTCTATTTCTTTGCGAAACATACTGGCGGATTTAGCTCCATAAGGAACTAAAATTTTAATGTTTTTATTTTCAATATCGGTAGGGTATTCTTTCAAAGGAGAAATGCGTTTGTCTTCGTCTGTTAAAAAATCGATTACATATTCATAATAGTCCATTAAGTCTGAATCATTTGATTCTTCAAATGTAACAGTATATTCAATTTTATGAACACTACTTACAGTCTCAGGGATATTTCGCAGATGAGAAATAAAATTCCTGTATCGTAAGATAGGAATTGGTTTATCAAATAAAAAAGAAAAAATCCAAGTACAAGTCATATCGTCTACTTCAAGCGACTGAAGAGACCCATATTCTGAAATAATGGAATCGTTTAATTCCATTAATTTTAATAGTTTTTCCATTTTGTCATTCATCATATCAACTCCAAATTCATTACTTTCATTATATCATAAATTCTATCTATAAAATTGCGAAAAATAAAAAAATCAAAAAGAAAAACAGTCTCTCAACTGTTTTAAAATTCCGCTTTTACTTTTCCTTCTAGTATTTCTTCAAGCGCTTGTCCAACTGGTTTTACGCACTTATTTTCAACAGAGGAGTAATTATCTTGTTTGATAATTTTAGCTCTTTTTGCCGAAATATAAGCAAGCTTGTACTTTGAATCAATTACTAATAATAATTCGTCGATTGAAGGATAACGAAGTCCTTCACTATTTCGATTCCCCACTTGTATTTCCCTCCATTAATTTATAATATTTGTGAATAGATCTTTCTGTTTTTGCATGTTCTGCTCTAATAATAGCAAAAATTCGATCGGCTGCATTGTCTACATCATCATTTACAACGATGTAATCATATTTGTACGCTAAATGATATTCTCTTTCGGCTTTATCGACTCTTTTTTGAATATCTTGTGTTTTTTCTGTTCCTCTTTTTGTTAAACGATCTAAAAGCACTTGTTTTGATGGCGGAACAATAAAAACGAAAACAGCTTCTGACATTTTTTCTCTTACTTGTAAAGCTCCTTGAACTTCAATTTCAATTATCACTTCTTTGCCTTGAGACAATTTATCTTCTACAAAATCCAAAGGAGTTCCATAATATTCATCAACAAAGATCGCATATTCTAAAAATTTATTTTCTTTAATTTTTTGTTCAAATACTTCACGACTCACAAAAAAATAATCAACGCCATCTACTTCACCTAGTCTAGGCTTTCTTGAGGTCATTGAAACAGAATAACAAAAATTATTTTCAGGTATTTCAAACAATGCTTTTCGGATTGTTCCTTTTCCAACACCTGACGGCCCACTTATGACAACCAACAAGCCGCGTTCGTTTAGCTTCATACCGATTCCCCCAAAATATTGGCATTATTGTTTATAATACCACAAATATGAAAATTAGTAAATTTTTTTTTTGTTTTTTCTGGTTGTGGTATAATGGTTATGGTGATTTTATGAGTTTAGATGGAAGATTTCTATATTTTTTGACAGAAGAATTAAATCATTCTTTAAATGGTGGAAGAATTCAAAAAATATATCAGTTGACTAAAACTGATTTTTTACTCTTGATTCGAGCAGGAGGACAAAATTATCAATTAAACATTTCTTTATCTACTTCTCTTGCAAGAATTCATTTAACTAAATTTTTTGTTGACCGACCAGATTCCCCCACAGGCTTTTGTATGTTATTAAGAAAGTATCTTGAAGGTGGGTTTATTAAAAATATATCGTTGATTAATTCTGATAGAATTATTCAAATATTAATAGAGAATCAAAATGAAATAGGAGAAACATTAGAGTATCATCTTATTATGGAAATTATGGGTAGATATGCTAATCTAATTGTTACCGATGCTAATAGCATAATCATTGATTCTTATAAACACATTAGTCCTTTTGAAGAAAAAGAAAGAACTATTTTGAAAGGAGTACATTATCCCATTCCTCAAGACGATAAAATGGATCCTCTTGATATCGAATCAATAAAAGATTACTTTGAATCGCACTCTGATTTTACTTATAAAGATCTCATTAATAACTTTAGAGGGTTTTCGCCTCTTTTATCTAAGTACTTTATACAATCATTAAGCACACAAGAAATTTCTCCATTTGAACTCTTCCTTTCTTTTTCTAAAGAGCCAATTAATCCTACTTTATATTTATGTGAACCAACTCATAAATTTTATTATTTTGATGTATTTAATCTTGGAAAAAAACAATATTTTTCTACTTTGTCAGAACTATTAGATGAGTATTTCCACGAAACAAGCAAAATCGAACAAATGAAACAAGTTTCTAAAAACATTTTTCAGTTTGTGAAAAAAGAATTAGAAAAGAATATTTCAAAACTTGAAAAATTGTATTTGGAGCTAGAATCAGCTAAAAACAGTGAAGCATTTCGAATGAAAGGCGCATTGATTATTCAAAATCAACACTCTTTTAAAAAAGGGGATGCCTCTTTTAAAACCTTTAATTATGAAACCAACGAAGAATTAATTATCGAATTAGACCGATTATTATCCCCGATTCAAAATGCGAATCATTATTTTAAAAAATACAAAAAAAGTAAAACAGCTATTCACTATATCGAAAAACAAATTCAACTTACAATAAAACAAATAAACTATTTTGATTTGTTAACTTCTCAAATTGAGACGGCTTCCTTAAATGATTTAGACGAAATCTCGCTTGAATTAATATCACAAGGTTTTATAAAGGCAAAAGGTAAAAAAGTAAAAAAAGGAATTCCAAATTATGATACCTACATTGATATAGCAAGCACAACCATTCTAGTTGGAAAAAACAATCTCCAAAATGAATATTTAACTCACAAAATTGCAAAAAATAATGAATGGTGGTTTCATACAAAGGAAGCTCATGGGGCTCACGTAATTGTTAGAAGTTCTGAAGATTTAACTGAAACGACGATTAGAAGTGCAGCGAATTTAGCTGCCTATTATTCAAAATCTAGATTTTCTTCAAGTGTTCCAGTTGATTATACTTTAGTGAAATACGTAAAGAAAATACCTGGAGAAATGGGTTGTTTTGTTCATTACAGTAATCAAAAAACAATTTATATTGATCCTGATAAAGATTTAATTTTAACGCTTAAAAAAGTAAAACATTAAAAAAACGGCTGATAGCCGTTTTTTTTATTTCTCTTTAATTTCTTTTTTTATCATTTTAATAAATTCATCAATTGAAACAGTAACTTGATCTGTTTGTCCATATTTTCGATACGTTACGAGTTGATCATTTACTTCTTGATCTCCAATTACGATTTGATAAGGAATTTTTTTGGTTTGTGCTTCTCTTATTTTATACCCCAATTTTTCATCCCTAAAATCTTTTTCAACTCGAATATCTTCGTCCATAAGTCGTTTTACTAACGTATCTGAATAAGCTTCATGATACATCAAGTTTACAGGAATAACTTTTACCTGAACTGGTGCTAACCATGTTGGAAATGCTCCAGCATAATGCTCTATTAAAATCCCTATAAAACGTTCAATTGAGCCAAATAAAGCTCTATGAAGCATAACGGGTCTTTGTTTTTCTCCAAAATGATCGATATAAGCTAAATCAAATCTCTCTGGCAAATTCATATCAAGTTGAATCGTACCACATTGCCAGATTCGATTCATGGAATCGCGAAGTTTAAAATCCAATTTAGGCCCATAAAATGCACCATCTCCTGGATTTACTTTATAATCTTTATTCAAAGATTTGAGTGCATCCGCTAAAGCTTTTTCTGCTTTATCCCACGTCTCAATCTTACCAATAAATTTGTCTTTTGGTCTAGTTGAAAGTTCAATATGGTAATCTAAATGAAAAACACTGTATACATATTCAAATAATTTTACAAGGTTTGCGACTTCGGTTACAATTTGGTCTTCTGTCATAAATATATGTGCATCATCTTGAGTAAAATTCCGAACCCGAAACAATCCATTTAAAGCTCCACTTGCTTCGTGGCGATGTACAAGACCTAGTTCTCCAACTTTTAAAGGGAAATCCTTGTAGGAATGGATATCTCTTTTATAAACCAACATTCCACCTGGGCAATTCATAGGCTTAATGGCATATTCTTGATCATCAATTTCAGAAATATACATATTTTCTCTATAGTTTTCCCAATGTCCTGAAATAACCCATAAATCTTTATTTAGTAAAATGGGGGTTTGAATTAATTTATACCCTTCTTTTATGTGTACTTTATACCAAAAATCTTCTAATTCACGTCGTAAAATCATTCCATTTGGTAGCCAAAATGGAAATCCAGGGCCAAATTCGCTTAACATAAATAAGTCGAGTTCTTTCCCTAATTTCCGATGATCTCTTTTTTTTCTTTCTTCTAATAACTCTAAATGTTCTTCTAGTTCTTGAGGACGAAAGAAAGCTGTTCCATAAACCCGAGTTAATTGTTTGTTTTTTGAGTCTCCTCGCCAATAAGCGCCAGCAAGACTTAATAATTTAAAATTTTTAATCCATTTTGTACTTGGAAGATGAGGCCCTCTACATAAGTCTGTAAAATGTGATTGAGAATAAACAGAAATAATTTCAGATTCAGGCAAGTCACGGATTAATTCAAGTTTGTATTCATCGTTTTTAAAAAAAAGTAGTGCTTCTTGTTTTGAAAGTTCTCTTCTTTCAATTAATTGATTTTGACTTGCAAGTTTTTGCATAGCCTTCTCAATTTTTGGTAAATCAGATTCTGTTAAAATATCTTCTCCTAAATCGATGTCATAATAAAAGCCTTCTTCGATATTTGGACCAACCCCAAATTTTGCGTGTGGATACAAAGAAACAACTGCTTCTGCTAATAAATGAGCTGTAGAATGGCGCAAAACTTCTAATGCATTGGCATCCTCGTCTGTAATTAATTCTAAAGTAGCATCTTGAAAAATAGGGCGATTTAAATCGATAAATTCCCCATTAACTTTTGCGACAATACATTTCTTTTTGAGAGACGATGAAATAGAAGATGCAATGTCTTCTGAAGTTGTTCCTTTCACAAATTCTTTTACTGAATCATCTTTAAATTTAATCTTAATCATATTATCCTTGTATAATCAAAACGTCTTTATAAGATGGTTTGATTATTCCCTTCTTTATATTTTTTGTTTCTTTAATGATTTTGTTTTATAATCTAATTAGGCACTCCTTAAAATACAAAAATCGTCCTAAAAAAGGACGATTTAACTCGCGGTACCACCTTTGTTCTAGATAAATCTAGCACTCTATTCCTTTAACGTTGGATAACGGGACTTTTTCAAAAGCCTACTCCAAGGTGGTAATCATTACATGCCACAATTGATAGCTTACACCAACCTATCATCGCTTCTTTGGGTATAGTAATAATCATGTCCTCTTCAAAGTATTTCATCTTACATACTATTATATAACATCAAACTTGTTTGTCAAGATAAGTGTGTAGGTTTTTCTGAAATTTCAAATTCAATGGATAGTTCTTTAATACGTTCATAAATTCGAGATGATTTTGTTTTCTCAATGATGGAATTATCATTTTGCATCGCTTCAAGTAACACTTTCATTTTTAAATTGGAAGAAAAGAACGTTGGAAGTTCGTCTAGAACCCGGTGTTGTAAAATCGGTCCTAACACTTCATCTCTGATAAATTGACTTGGTGCTTCTCCACCTATGTCATCTAAAAATAAGATGTCAACTCGTTTCAATCTCTCAATTTTATCTTCTAAATCTCCTGATCCAATGGACGATTTTAATTCTCTTACTAAATCAGGATAGTATGCAAAAATGATTTCATATCCCAGTTTTGCAAGTTCATTGGCCATAGCTGCTAAAATATATGTTTTCCCTGAACCAAATATCCCTGACAAATACATCCCTTTCATAGGATGATCTCTTGAGTATTCTTTTAGAAAACGAATTATATAATTGTGAATCTCTTTTCGTTCTTTGCCAACTAAGTCAAAATCACTAAAATCAGCGTTAAACACTTTTCTTGGAACATACATTGAATCGATTTTAAGTTTTGAATCATCAGAAGTATTATACTTGCACTTCGTAAATTCTAAGATAACGTCATTTTGATAATATCTTAATGTAGGTGTCATCCCTGTTGTTATCAATTTACAATCATAAAGTCCCGTGCATTGATTACAAATATCTTTTGATTCTTTAAAAGAAAGCAGATTATTAATTCCAGAGGAAATGGTCTCGTGTTTCAAGTCATGTTTCATGACAAAATTTCGAATAATTGGATCTTCAAGTAAACGATCAATCATATCGTCAGATGTTTTTTTGCCTGGATAGTTATGCAAATATTCATTGATTTTTTTCATAACTTTTCACCTCTTTTTACTTAATGGTTTTCATATAATCTTCAAGCCAATCCACTTCTATATCTGGGCGATTATTTTTGGTTGTTTTCTTGTATTTTGATTCTGAAGCAGTTCCATTTTTGCGTTTCTCTGCTTCACTTGCTAAATGTCTAACGTAGTCAATTGCTAATTCAACGGTATCAATTTGATTTCGCTTCCAATTTTGACCTACTTTTTGAAAATAATCATAGGTAGGTAAAACTCCATCTTTAATTTTGGCAATATAAGCAAGTAATACATTAACAACACCTTTATCAAGTCCTACTTCTTCAATTAATCGTTCCACAATTCTTAAATCAGCAGTGGATACCATTCCTTCGCCCATTTCTTTTAACAATGCTCTTGGCGAAACAATTTTAAAGTATTCAGCTGGGTCACTCGGTATATTTCTGATTTCAGGCTCTACCGCTTTTTCACTTGCTTTTTCGATATTGGTTGAAAGAATTTGATATTGTTCTCTTGCCTCAACGGCTAATCTGTTGAGATTGATTTCTTTGTTTTTATCTATGGATTTAATAAATACTTCTTTCATATCAAGTTCATCGAGTCCATAAATATAAGCAAGATTGTTAATCTTTTCTTTGATAGCATCTGAAATATCTTGAACTTGAAAAAACGATTCTGGAATATTATCTTTAAATAATCTCCAATCAAATTCACTTAGGTTCACTTTAATGGAATTTCCTTTTTTACCAGACATTAGCTGATTTTCATTTAAAGGATCTTCTTGGTGAATGGAAGCAAACACTTCATTAAACGCTTTTGATATTTTAAAATATTGTTTTTTATTTGGTAATTTAAGTTTAAAGATTTCAATTAATTTTTTAAAACGATCATTGGTAATAGCTGCAATTAGATATTGCCCTAATACTCCATCATTTACAAAGCTTTGTGCAGAAAGAGGAAGCTTAATTTCATATATAAATTGGTCATTTAAATAGTATGAATTTAAAAGACCTATGGCTTCTAATTTATATCTATTTTTTTCGATAATATCAAGTTTTATATTCAATAAAGATTCTAAATCACAATGTAAGTACGTGGAAGAACAAAGGTTTTGACGATCTAGCAAACTTAAAAGTGTCATATACAATACATAAGCTTGAGCTCCAATGATTGGTTGATAAAATAGAGAAAGAATTTGGTAATCCGCCGCAGAAATATTTCCTTTTGTATAAGTGATAAATGGATCATTTCTTCTAATGCCGTCCAAGTAAGTTCCTCCTTATGGGTGTAAAGAAACACCTTTAAATTTCAAAACTGAATCTAAAAACTTGTAAAACTGAATCGCTCTTTTTTTAGGTCTGCTAAGACCGATAAAACTAAAATAATTTATTTTAAAATCGACACTTGTTTCAATCGGGGATAGCTGTATAACTGTAACAATACAATCATATCCATTTCCAAGCAAGTAGACTTCTCCGTGATGTTCATTTACATCACGAACTTGAAGGATTTCTCTGTTAGCTAGTTCTTCCAACGCTTCAAAACATTGTTTAAAGCTGTTTCGATAATATCTTGTTCGTAATTGTCCGTTTTGATGAAGTTCTCTTGTTTCACAGGATGTCGAAAAAAAATCTGCAATTGCCATATTATTCACTCCTTAATTTCTTCAATATTTGATCAAATTGATTTTTTGAATCTGTTACTTCTTTAAAATTATCAATCACAAAATCAGCTAAATCTCTTTTCTTTTCTAAAGGCATTTGTGAATTTATTTTTTTAAGAGCGAAAGCAAAATCAATATGATCTCTTTTCATAAGCCGCTCAATTTGTGTTTTTCGATTCACATAAACACAAATAGTGTCATTACAAAGATTAACAAAATCGGTTTCAAATAATAAAGGCACAACTACTACAACCATTTTTATGGATTTAGATTGAAAGTGTTGTAATTTCAAAATGATTTCATGTTTAATCAAAGGATGAGTAAGTTGATTTAATTTTTCCAAATCAGCTTCGTTTTGAAAAACTTTTTCGCTTAAAATAGGCCAATTAATGGTCAAATCACTTTTTAAAATTTCTTTTCCAAATGTATCTATAATTTTATTATACAATACTTCGTTTGGTTTTGATAGTTCTTTATAGACTAAATCCGAATCAATGACGGGTATACTTGCTTCTTTAAACCAATTGGCTACGGTTGATTTCCCTGAAGCAATGCCTCCTGTTAATCCTATTACTTTCATTGTATCACTCACTTTTTATTTGGCAAGTCGGACAAAAATAGGTACCTCTTCCACCAACTTTTATTTTCACTATTTCCTGAGAGCATACTTTACAGGACTTTCCCTTTAACGTATGAACATTCAATTCGTTTTGAAATCTTCCAGAAACTCCTAAACTAGACACATAACTTCTAATCGTTGTCCCTCCAAGTAAAATAGCCTTATTTAAAACAATTGGAGTTTGGACTATTAATTGTGAAATATCGAAATCGTTTAAGTTTTTACCTTGGGTTTTGGGGTGAATTTTCGATAAAAATAACACTTCATCTACGTAAATATTTCCAAGTCCACAAACAATGGTTTGATCCAATAATAAACTTTTTATCGGCCTTGAAGAATTATGGATTTTATTTTTTAAATATTCACTTGTAAATTCTAATTCAAAAGGTTCAATTCCTAATGTTGAAACTCCTTTTGCGGATAGTTCTTCACCGATTGCTTTGAGTTCCATCGTTCCAAATTTTCTCACATCATGGTATCTTAACGTTAAGCCATCTGTGAATTCAAAAATAATATGCTCGTGTTTTTCAAAAGGATCTGTCTTTGGTTTAAGAAAATATTTCCCTTCCATTCTTAAATGCGATACCAGCGTAATATGATTAAAGATAAAAAACAAATATTTTCCGTATCGTTTTATATCAATAAGTGTTTCTCCAATTAGTTTTTTCTTAAATTCTTCTTCGCTACTGTTTGTAATGATTTTATCATAAAATACAAAAATGTTATGAATCGTTTTGTTTAAAATTTGAAGTTTGAGCGTTTCCTTGATTGTTTCGACTTCTGGTAATTCAGGCATGTCATTTCACCTCAAATAAATTGGTGCCAAAACTTGAATCAATCACTAGTGGAAATGAAAAGGTTACAGCGTGTTCCATTTTATCTTTTATTAACAATTCAATCTGATCTTTTTCTGATTCTGGTACTGAAAAAACGAGTTCATCATGAATTTGTAATAACAATTTTGTTTTTAATTTTTTTTCTTCAAGAGCGCCTTGAATGGAAACCATGGCTATTTTAAGAATATCTGCAGCACTTCCTTGAATAGGCGCGTTCATTGCCATTCGTTTCCCAAATTCACGCATTTGATAATTGCTAGAGTTGACTTCAGGAATATATCTTCTTCTTTGAAACATGGTTAAGACATATCCTTTTGTTTTTGCATCTTCGATTTGCTTATCCATAAAACCTTTAATTTCTGGATAATTATCAAAATAATTTTGAATAAATCTTTCTGCATGTTTGGGAGAAATTTGCAAATCTTCTGAAAGTCCCCAAGCTGTCTTTCCGTAAATAATTCCAAAATTGATTGCTTTGGCTTGTCTTCTTTCTAAAGAAGATACTTCCTCTTTTTTTAAAATTAACTTTGCAGTTGATGAATGGATGTCTTCTTGATTCCTAAAAGCTTCTTTTAACTTAGTTACATCAGCCATTTCTGCTAACACACGAAGTTCAATTTGTGAATAATCACAAGAATATAGCAAACATCCTTCTTCTGATACAAATACTTTGCGAAGTTCTTTTCCATCTTCTGTTTTAATTGGAATGTTTTGTAAATTAGGTTCGATAGAAGATAAGCGTCCAGTTTGAGTCAATGCTTGTTTGTATATGGTATGAATTCTAGAATCGTTTTTTAGTGTAAGGGCTGTTTTAAAGCCTTCATAGTATGTGGAATACAGTTTTGTTAAACTTCTATACTCTATCAAATATGCAATAATTGGATGAAAATCCATTAATTGTTTTAATACAGATATATCGGTTGAGTACCCTGTCTTATTCTTTTTTTGATAAGGTAATTCTAATTTTTCAAATAAAACTACCCCTAGTTGTTTAGGACTATTTATATTAAATTCTTCATCACTCAACTCATAAATGTTTTTTTCTAAATCTTGAATTCTTGAATGTAAGTTTTCTCCAAATTCAGATAGTTTTTCTTGATCAATTAAAATTCCTCTATGTTCCATGATTGCCAAAGTATTCGCAAGAGGCATTTCGATTTGTTTTAAAAGATTTAGTTGTCCAAATTGTTCTATTTTTTCAATAATTTCTTTTCTCAAAGAAAAAATGGCTTTTACTTTATTTAGTATATGAGGTATAACAACTTCACTATCAGGAATACAGAATTTAGAACCTTTTCCATATATCTCTTCATCGTATTGAATGTCTTGATAATCAAAGCCAGTCACAATAACTTTGAAGTCTTCTTTTGTAAAATTAGGATTGATTAAATAAGCAGCTAACAATAAATCAAATTCTACTCCTTCAATATCAAACCCATCCCATAGTAAAACTACTTTTAACTGTTTCAGGTCAAAAGTATGTTTTTTTTGTTTGGGATCTTTTAACCAGTTTTGAAAAGGCACCGATTCCTTTAGAAGAACGTAAGGAATATAATACAAGCCTTTGGCACTTTGTAGCCCAAAGCCAATTTTGTCTGCACTATGATAGTTAGATCCCATTAATTCAAGATGAATACTCATAGGAGATGTTAATATGGACTGTATTTCAGAAGCATTGTAAATAACTTTATAAGGAGAGTGCTTTTTGGGAACAGTCAAGTTCATTCGTTTTAAGAAAGAATGAAATTCCATTTTTTGAAAAAATGAAATTAATTTATCTTGATCAAATCCAGTGTATTCAAATGTATCGATTTCTAATTCATTATCAAAATCTTGTTCAATCGTTGCTAATTTTTTAGAAAAGAGTGCTTGTTCTTGATAAGTAACGACTTTTTCTTTTAATTTGCCTTTTAATTCTTCTGAATGTTCAATGACATTTTCAAGTGTTTCATATTCTTGCAATAATTTTACGGCTGTTTTGTCTCCTATCCCTGGAATTCCTGGGATATTATCAGAAGGATCTCCGACCAATCCTTTGTAATCGGTCATTTGATAGGGATGAATTCCAAGTTTTTCAATCATATACCTAGGAGTGTAAACTTCTGTTTCACTGAGTCCTCGTTTTGAAATCATTTGACTAACGTTTTCATCGATTAATTGCAATAAGTCGTGGTCATTGCTCATAATAACAATTTCATCAAAAAAGGCTTTTTGATGTTTTACAAGATATCCAATAATATCATCTGCTTCATAACGATCTTTTTCATATCTGCTGATTCCTTGAACGTCTAAATACTCTTTCATATATGGAAATTGCATAATCAACTCAGAGGGTGTTTCTTTTCTTTTTCCTTTGTACTCTTCAAACAGTTCATGGCGAATTGTTTTTTCTTTTGTATCTAATGCAACGAGAATATGTGTAAAATCCATTTTTATGATTGATTGAATGGCATTAATAAAACCATAGATTCCATTGGTATAGATTCCTTGTGAATTTTGCATTAAATTTCCCATTGCTGCTGTAGCATAATAGGATCGAAACAAGAGATTATTTCCGTCAATTAGTAATAATTTTTTCACAAATCCACCCCACAATATCAATTAATTCTAACACAAAAGGAAAAAAAATGCACAAGAGAATGTGCATTTTGTAAATTGGTTTTAATTCTTTTTCACTGAATTTCTTTTTTCAACGAGTAACAACCCTTTTAAAATCAATAATTCATCTATTATCATTTTTTCAAGGCAATGAGGATATATCAGTTTTGCATGTCCCCCTGTAATGACAACCAATAGATTTGGATTGTTAACTTTATTCTTGATTCGTAAAATCATTCCATCAATCATGGATGCGTGTCCATAGATTAATCCAGATTTTATACAATCGCTTGAGGTAGTCCCAAGTAATTTAGTTGGCGCTTCTAACTCCACTTGTGGCAGTAAAGATGTTTTCGTAATGAGAGCATTTCTACTAGTTGTAAGGCCCGGTGCAATAATTACGCCTTTTAAATTACAGTTTTCAACGTAAGTAAAAGTCGTCGCTGTTCCTAAATCGATTATAAGACAAGTTGGATTGTAAAGTTCGGTTGCTGCAACAGCATTCGCAATCAAATCGCCTCCCACTTCTTTTGGGTTATCGGAATTGATTTTGATCCCAGTTTTTACTCCCATTCCTAAAAAAATAGGAATAATTCCAAAACGTCGAAAAAAGTAGTCTTTAAAAACATCATTTAATTCTGGAACTACCGAAGAAATCACGGCTTTATCTACCGATTCAAATAGTTCATTTAGAATTAACGCATATTCATCTGAAGATTTTGATTTTTCGGTATTAATGCGATAAACTTTGTCGATTTTATCCCCAGTTAAAGAAATACTTAATGCGATAGATGAATTACCAATATCAATTAAAGCTAGCATTATTCTTCACCTGTCTCCATATTATTTGTATCTAGCAAACGAAAAGCAATTAATCTATCCGCAATAATAGATCCAATGGATGCAGCTAAAAGTGCTTCAATGAGACTATTCGAAATTAGTATTCCAAAAATTAACTTTATTGATGCGCTTAAAGAAGAAGAATCAGAAATAAAAGCTAAAACTTCTGAACCAACGATTGAGCCCATATTTGCGTTCCCAAGAATAATTGGAAATGCTGTTACAAGCATTGGTAGTACTAAAAGTGAATGAATCATTGACAGAATAAAGAAACTGACAACTAGTGCTACAAAGCGGATGCGAATCACTTTTAAGAAAAAACGATAAATATCATAGATAACTAACCCAAAAATAAATCTTGGTAAAACCGAAACCCAAGGAAAGATAAACAAATAATCAAACCCTGCACTAGTTGCTCCTCTTATCATAGAAACAACTCCAAATGCAAGTCCTAACCAAATTGCGCTTTTTCTCCCTAGCAATACTCCTCCAATTAAAACAGGAATTGGAATGATTGTATAACTAATAAGCCCTATGGTTATAAATCCTAAATTTGGGATAAATCCCATGATGGCAATGATTGCGATAAACATTGCTAAAATCGTCATTTCACGAATCTTTTGTTTGTTGCTTTTAATTACTTTTGTTTTCATTTTTTTCCCTTTCCAAGCCACTTAAGTGGTCTCATAAGTTATTTATTTTAAAAGGCTAAACGTTTTTCTTAATTTCTTCAACCTTATTAAAATCAAGTTCTTTAAGCATTGCTAAAATAATTTTTTTCACCGCTTCGTAATCATCAATATGAATCATAGAAGTCGTTGAATGAATGTATCGAGCGGGCATTCCTATGGTACATACTAAGACCCCGTCTCCAGATAATTGAACTTCTGCAGCATCTGTTCCACCCATAGATTTGTAATATTGAAAAGGAATGTCATGTTTTTTTGCAGTTTCTTCAATAAATTGTTTCATTCCTTGATGCATAATACATCTAGGATCATAAAAACGAATCATGAATCCTTTTCCTAATGATCCTCCTACTTCTGAGTCTTCAAATGTGTCAGAACAAGGGGAACAATCTACTGCGATAAATAAATCTGGTTTTATCATATAAGATGATGTTTTAGCTCCTCTTAGGCCTACTTCTTCTTGAACATTCGCTCCAGCATATAATTGACAAGGAATATCATCTTTATTTACCGTTTCAAGGATGTCAATAGCCATTGCAGTCCCAAATCGGTCATCCCAAGCTTTTGAGAAGATTTTTTTACCATCTTTTGTTACTTTGTAGTTGTTTTCAAAAACAATTTGTTGCCCAATTTTTACGCCTAAATCAATCGCATGCTTTTTAGAATCTGCGCCAATATCCAATAAAAAGTCCTCGAAACTGCTTACTTGTTTGGAAGTATCGTCTCTTAATAAATGTGGTGGTTTTGCTCCAACAACTCCAGGGCAAAATGATCCATCATCCAGTACGATATTCATATGTTGAGAAAGTGCAACTGGTGCATTAATTGACCCAATTGGAATCATTTTAATGAACCCTTTATCCGTAATATTTGTCACCATGGCTCCCACTTCGTCCATATGACCAGCAATCATAATTTTGGGACCATATTTCGATTCATTTATACTTCCAAAGACAGAACCGATTTTGTCTTGATAAATTGTTTCACTTACTTTTTCTAACCGATTTTTAACGTATTTTCTTATATACTTCTCGTGACTTGCGACTCCAGGAAGATCAACTAATTCTCGGTACATTTCTTTCATCATGATAACTCCTTTTCATATGTAACTTGTATATAATATATTGGCTTTCCCATTTCAACAAATTTCATCTCAAATTCTGTTTGAATGTTAAACAAATTCTTCTCATGATACAAATCTAAACTGATTAATATAATGTTAAAATCTGGATCTTCATTAAATTTCATCATCGAATATTCAAACAAAGAATAGTTATCTGATTTAAAGAAAATTAAAGAATTATTTGTTAAAATTTGTTTGTATTTTACAAGAAATAAAGGATTGGTTAATCGTTTTTTCTCTTTTCGTTTTTTTGGCCAAGGGTCAGAGAAATTTAAGTAAATTCTTGACACTTCGTCTTTAGCAAAATACATATCTATTTTTTCTGCGTCTACTTGAAGTAACAATAGATTTGGTAATGGAAAAGTTAAAACCTTTTCTAAAACTCTTATAATAACAGAATCATATTTTTCAATGGCAATAAAATTAATGTTTGGAAACATTTTAGCCATTTCAATAATAAATTGGCCTTTCCCACAACCAATTTCAATATAAATTGGTTGATTTTTAAAAAATCGTTCTTGCCATTTCCCTTTTTGATTTTCAGGATCTAATATCATAAATTCTGGATGTTCATTAATAAAGGAACTTGCATATTGAATTTTTCTTAAACGCATACCTTATTAAACTCCAGCTAATTTTTCAATGCTTTCAGCATAGATAGCTGCAGCAATTAACATATCTTCTATTATTAAATACTCATTAGGTTGATGTGCTAAATCTTCGTTTTTAGGAAAGTTAGGTCCAAAAGCAACTGCTTTTTTTAACCTTCTTGCATAGGTTCCTCCACCAATTGTCAGCATTGGTGTTTCAAAATCATTCGTATATTTTTGATAAGCGTTATATAACGTAATGATTAAAGGATCTTTTGGAGAGACATAATGAAAAGGAGAGTTTTCATGAGCAAGATACTTTAGGTTAAAATATTTTGCGCTCTTTTCAATTAAGTTTGTCATTGTTTGGAAATGAATTCCTTTGGGATAACGAATGTTGCAACCTATTTTAAATGAATTGTTTTTATATTGAATCAAAGCAGTATTAATGGTTAATTCTTTCATTTCTTCGTCAAAATGATTTATGCCAAGCTTGGCACCTAAATGATCAAAAAGTAAATACTTATTGATATATTGAATCAAAGCACTTTGGGTATGATTTTTAAGAAAATTACTCATAAGGAAAATCGCATTGACTCCTAAATGTGGCCAAGCAGCATGAGCGTTTTTCCCATAGATTGTATAAGTGTTTCCTACAGTTTCTCCTTGATAATTGTGTTGTAATAAATATGATTTAAATTCAAGTTCCATATTTCTTTTCAGCACAACTTGGCACATATCGGGTACAATATTATATCGTTCTCCAGCAGACATTGATTCGATTAAATCATCATTTTCAATTCCTTCAACATCAAAACTGAAAATACCCTTTTCTCCATAAATTAATGGAAAATCTGCATCAGGAGCAAACCCGATATCAGGCATTTGTTCGTGTTCTAAATACGTATTAATTCCTCTCATACCTGATTCTTCATCACAGCCTAAGATTAACCTGACTTTTTTATTTAATGTAATTTTTTGATCTTTAATCATTCTCATTGCAATATAAGCTGCGATTGTAGGTCCTTTATCATCCATTGCTCCGCGAGCGATAATTTTACCGTCTTTTACAGTCGCACTAAAGGGAGGTACGTCCCACTTCCCACCTGCTGGGACAACATCTAAATGACCGAGAATTCCTAAAACTTCTTTTCCTTCTCCCATTTCAATGTGACCAGCATAATGATAAACGTCTTTTGTAGTAAATCCATCAATTTCTGCCATTGTTAGCATATAATCCAATGCCTTTCTAATCAAAATTCCAAAAGGCGCTTCTAAATTATTTGGTTCAAATTTTTCTAGTACTGTTGGTATTTGTAACAAAATTCTTGTTTTTTCAATAAATTCTTCTTCGTATGTTTTTGCGATTTTTAACCAGTCCATATACTCAACTCCTCACCTATACTATTCTATCACATGAAGCCTCATTTGCAAACACTAAGAATGGAAAAGCTTTATGTTGAATTTCTGTCAAGATACTCTAGAAGTATTTGACAATTTGCTTTTAAAACGTATAATAAGAATAAGGTGTAAAATCAAAAACAATCCATATTAGAGCCTTTCATCTAAGGAGTACATATATATGATACGAAAAATTGTAATGAAGAACTTAACTTGTTCAAATTGCATTGCTAAAGTCGAAAGAAGAACTTCAAGACTTCCATATGTAAATAGTGCAAGTTTTAATTATGCAAACCAAATTTTAATGGTCGATTTTAAAGAAGACTATAATGAAGATAAAGCACTAAAAGATATAAAAAGTATCGTTGATTTATTAGAAGATAACATCATTACACATTATTTTGAACAGAAAATTCAAATTAAAAAACCGAACTTTTTAAAAGAATATCTTTTGGTACTTATCGGAATGATTATCATTCTTTTCGCTTTCTTCTCCTACCGAGTTTTTCCTTTAATAAATAAGATACTGGATACAAATTATCTTTCTCTTGATGATTTAACTATCACGATTCTTTATTGGATTGGATACTCTTTTTTAATTTCTAAATTAGTTGTTTTACAAATGAAAGGAATTCGAAATTTTAATATTTTAAATGAAAACACTTTAATGATTATTGCTACCTTTGCCGCAATGTTTATTGGTAAATTTGAAGAAAGCATTGCAGTTGTTATTCTCTATTCTATTGGAGAACATCTTCAATCTAGAGCTGTTCAAAAATCAAAAAATGAGATTTCTTCCTTAATGAATATTAAAGTAGAATACGCGAATGTTTTAATCGATAATAAGATTATTGTTAAAGATCCCTTGCAAATCAAAATAGGCGATATTCTAGTGATTAAAAATGGGGAAAGAATTCCAGTTGATGGAGAAGTCATTCTTGGTTCTTCGAGTTTAAACACAAGTGAACTTACTGGAGAAACCAAATTAAAAAGAGTTGATGTTGGTTCTGAAATCTTAAGTGGAAATATAAACGTTGGTAACGTCATTCATATAAAAGCAATGAAAGAATATAATGATTCTACTCTTGCAAAGATTATTGATTTAATTGAAAATTCCACAAACAATAAGTCAAAACCTGAAATGTTCATCACAAAATTCGCTAGGATATACACTCCAATTGTTGTAGGCTTAGCATCTTTGCTAGTAATATACGGACTAATTTTTGACCCCACTCATGTATCTACAGACACTGGATATATTTACAGAGCAGCTATTTTCTTAGTCATTTCTTGCCCTTGTTCTTTGGTATTATCTGTTCCATTATCTTATTATGCAGGAATTGGCTCTGCGGCCAAAAATGGTATATTATTTAAAGGTTCTACTTATTTACATACCTTAACCGATGTCCAAACAATTGCTTTGGATAAAACAGGCACTTTAACCTATGGGTCATTCTTTGTACAAGAGTTTACAGATGAAGAAACCTTAAGAGTTGCCGCTTCAATTGAACGATTTTCAAATCATCCTATTGCGGAAGCAATAGTAGATTATAATAAAAAACCAATCTACGATGTAAAGCACGTGGAAGAAGTTCCTGGTTATGGAATAAAAGGTCGAATTGGAAAAGTTCCATTACTTGCAGGAAGTAGACGCTTTTTAGAAAACAATAATATCGTAGTAAAAGATGAAAAACTACCCGTTGGATCCTATACATTTATTGCATTAGATGGAAAATATTTAGGCTATGTTGTTGTAAAAGACGAGCTAAAAGAAACTTCCATGGAGACCATTCGTTCTTTCACAAAGAAATACGACACAGTTATGCTAACAGGCGATAACGAAGAATCTGCAAAAGAGATTGCAAATAAATTAGGTGGAATTGAATATTACGCTGAATTATTACCAGAACAAAAATTAGAAAAATTCAATGCCATTCGAACCAACTCTGTAAGTCTTTTTGTTGGAGATGGTATCAATGACGCCCCTTTACTTAAAAATGCTGACATTGGCGTTTCTATGGGGTCTGCAAGCGATTTAGCAATTGAAGTCTCTGATATTATAATTATCAACAATGATATTCGTTTATTAGACAAAGCTATTCGTATTGCGAAGAAGACAAGAAGAATTGCAACCGAAAACATTGTATTCTCTATGTTGGTCAAATTAATTTTCTTAGTATTATCATCCATTGGATTTATGTGGATGTGGCTATCTATATTTGCCGATGTTGGAGTAGCTCTTTTATGTGTTTTAAACGCTTTAAGAATTATCTATCAAAAAAAATATCTTCACGTGTAAAGAATAAAAAAAATGGAGTTTATACTCCATTTTTTATTTGTGCGTAACTACTGCATATTTTTTCTTGCCTTTTCGAAGAATGGTATAGGTATTCCCTATGGCATTTGCTTTTATTACGACAAAATCTAGATTAGTTTCTTTTTCTCCATTAATGGTAATTGCTCCATTTTGTATAAATTCACGAGCTTGTCTTTTAGAAGAAGCTAAATCCACTTTCAGAAGTAAATCCACTAACAATTCTTCTTTAGAAGTTTCAAATGACAACAATTCTTTAAAACCCATTCGGATTTCTGAAACAGTTAAATCTTTAATTTCTCCACTAAATAAAGCTTCAGATATTTTCAAAGCTTCTTTATAAGCGTCATCTCCATGAACAAGAGTCGTTACTTCTTCTGCTAATTTTTTTTGAGCATTTCGAAGATGCGGATTTTTTTTAACCTCTAATTCTAATTCTTCAATGGTTTCTCTCGATAAAAATGAAAATTGTTTTAAGCGCATCAAAACATCATCATCTGCTGTATTAATCCAATATTGATAAAAATCATAAACTGAAGTTCGGGCAGAATCTAACCATACAGACCCTGACTCTGATTTCCCGAATTTCGTTCCATCCGCTTTGGTTACAAGAGGAAAGGTAAACCCATAGGCTTTGCTTTCAAACCCATGCATTTTGCGTATCAATTCTAGACCTGAAGTAATGTTTCCCCATTGATCTTGTCCGCCTATTTGCATATTACAGTTTTTGTTTGCAAATAAATACTCAAAATCCCATGCTTGTACAATTTGATATGCGAATTCCGTAAATGAGATACCGTTTTCTATTCTTGATTTCACCGAATCTTTACTCATCATATAGGATACATTGAAATGTTTTCCAATGTCTCTTAAAAATTCAATGGCATTTAAAGAAGAAATCCAATCATAATTATTTACCATAGACGCTGTTGGAAGCAAGTTTTTAACTTGCTTTAAGATTCCTTCGCCATTTTTCAGCGATTCTTCTATTGTTAACAATTGACGTTCTTGACTTTTAAAACTTGGATCTCCAATTAATCCAGTTCCTCCACCGATTAACAGGATTGGTTTATGCCCATAATCCATCAACCTTTTCGCAACTAAGTATGCTAAAAGATGCCCTACATGTAAACTATCTGCTGTTGGGTCAGCACCCAAATAGAATGTTAATTTTTCGTTATTTAATACGTTTTCTACATTTGGATCGGTTGTATCATATACTAATCCTCTCCATTTTAAATCTTCAAATAAGTTCATAGTCTCCACCCTTTCTAAAATAACTCTAAAATAAAAGAAAAATCGCCCCTTAATATAAAGGACGATTTAAACCGCGGTACCACCTTAATTCACCTAAGTGCACTTCAAAAGATAACGGATTTACCGTCTGTTTTCCAGAAACTCATAAGTGTATTTCAGTTCTAAAAAGATTTTGGTTTTCACCACCCACCAAATCTCTAATATGTATCTTAATAGATCTTACTTAGCTTACTCTTTGTTTTATTTAGTTGTATTTCGTTCAATAATGTTATGTGGCAATACATTAAATTTTACTTCAACAGAATCTCCATCGATTTCTCGTTTTAATAAAGCCATCGCTTTTGCGCCAATATCAATAATTGGGATATCTACACAAGATAATTTTGGTCTACAAAGAGATGCATATTTAGTGTTTTGGAATCCATAAACACTTATGTCTTTTGGAATATGTTTGCCTTTTTCAATCATAGTATTGATAAACGATACTGCGATAGAATCTCTTACGGCAATCACTCCATCAATTTGTTTACCTACATCTTTAAATAATTCATTGAAATGAACCGTGTTGACAATGATATCTCCGCTTGTGCGAATAATATTTGTATCTAAATTTGCTTCTTTGACTGCTTTTAAATATCCTTCTTCTTTTAAATCATTTACCATGTATTTTCTAGCTGTAGTCAAAAGATAGATGTTTTTTCTACCTGCTTGAATTAATCTACTTGTAATTTCATAAGCGGCTTTAAAGTAGTCAATACATACTGTAACTAGTTTATTATCATAAGGATATAGTGTGTTTGCTAATACAATTGGTACTTTGTATTCATCTTGAATGATATTTAGCATTGTATATTGTTGCTCATTAATTTCATCATTTAAATATAAGATTCCATCTACTTGACTTGCAACAACTTCTTTTAGCATTTCTGATTCTTCAAGTTTTTCATCTTTTAAAACATAAATCAACAGTGAATAATTATATTTGCGAGCTTCAACAGCAATTCCATTAAGCATTTCCGCGACCGATGCTCTCGACATGTCTGGCACAATCACAGCTACCGTTGTACTCTTCTTGCTTGCTAGACCTTTAGCGAAAGCATTGGGTTTGTATCCTAGTTCTTTAATGATGCGAAGCACTCTATCTCTTGTTTCTGGTTTAACCTTTTGTGGATTATTCAAGGTTCTTGAAACCGTTGCAAGCGATACATTTGCGGCATAAGCAACATTATAAATTGTAGCTTTATTCATAATGATCCCAACCCTTTCTTTTCTTTTGTCATATTTTACCATTAAAAACAAGTGGTTTCAATGGCTTTGACTTATTTTATGAAAATTTTTCATTTTGTTACATTTCAAGAAAAAAAGACAATTTTATGATTGTCTTTTTTTAAAATGTTATCTTCTTTCTTTAATACGTGATGCTTTTGCAGATAATCCGCGAATGTATCCCAAGTGAGCACGACGTACTTTTCCGTGACGAGCAACTTCAATTTTATCGATGACGGGAGAATGAACTGCAAACGTTCTTTCAACACCTATTCCATAAGACATTTTTCTTACGGTAAATGTTTCGCTAACGCCTCCGCCTTGCTTTTTAATACAAAGCCCTTCGAAAATTTGAATACGTTCACGGTTTCCTTCCTTAATCTTAACTGATACTTTTACAGTATCTCCAGGACGGAAAGTTGGAATATCATTCTTAATGAATTCCTGTGTAACTTGCGAAATAATTTGCTGCGACATATTGGTCAACTCCTCTACTTTTACCCAGCGTTCTTGAAGAAAACCAGCGGAACATTGGATTGATAATGCTATTCTTAACAGCGGTACGTATTATATCATAATTTATAGTTGAAATCAATCTTTTTTCTTTGTTTTTTGAAGAAGGTCTGGTCTTCTTTCTTTTGTTCTTTTTAATGATTCTTCTTTTCTCCATTTTTCGATTTCTTGATGATTTCCACTGATTAAGACGTCTGGTACTTTTATTCCCATAAATTCTTGAGGTCTTGTATATTGTGGATATTCAAGTAAGCCTTCATAAAATGAATCTTGGGTAAAAGATTCTTCTGAGCCTAAGACATCCGGAAGAAGTCTCACGACACTATCAATAATTGTCATAGCTGCGATTTCTCCGCCAGTTAAAACAAAATCACCAATGGATACTTCTTCATCCACAAAAGCCCGAATTCGTTCATCAAAGCCTTCATAATGTCCACATATTAGGATTAAATGCTCTTTTAGCGCGTATTTTTTTGCAACTTCTTGATGGTAGGGTATTCCTTGAGGCGTAAGTAAAATTTTCCAAGCATCAAAATAACCTTCTATACTAATCAAAGCATTATAAATGGGTTCGACCGATAAAAGCATTCCAGGTCCTCCACCAAAAGCATAATCATCTACTTTTTTGTGTTTATCTAATGAAAAATCTCGAAAATTAATGATTTCAATAGATACTTTACTATCTTCTTGTGCTCTTTTTAAAATCGATTCTGAAAAAATTCCTGTAAACATCTCTGGAAATAAGCTCAAAATGGTAATTTTCATAATAATCCTTCCATTTCGACAATTTCAATTCGTTTCGTTTTCAGATCTACAACAAGCACAAATTCATCTCGAAAAGGAATAAGAGCATGCGTCTTATCTAATTTTAATACATCAAGGTAATCTCCTTGAGGAAACCCTTTGATTTGAACGACAGTTCCTTTTAGAATTCCTTGTTGAAAAACTTGTAAATGAAGTAAATCATCAACATGGAATTCATTTGGATGTAATGCTTTTATTTCAAAATCTTCAGAATATAAATCAAATCCTTTAAATTTTTCTACAGCATTTATATCTTCTAACCCTTCAAAAGTTAATAAATCAAATCCTTTAAGAACTCTGTATTTTTTTACATGTACCTTTACGGATATGTCACCTTGTTTTAGATACAACGGATGTAAAGGGTTGTATCTTTCATCTTTAAAATCTGTCGTCGCGACAACTTTGACTTCTCCTTTTAATCCATGTGTATTAACAATTTTACCAATTAAAATTGTTTTCAATTTCATCACTCTTTTCTTAACATGCTATGTTTTTGATAATATAATTTTGGAGTCCGATCCACATTAAAAATACCCCAATGTTTCTCTGGTTCTAAAAGATCCTTTGATCCCTTCCAAGGTTCATCGAATGCTTCAAAAACAAACATGATTACTTGAGAAGTTTCGCTCCATTTTTCCATTTGTTCAAAATAGATACTTTGGAATTCTTCATTGGCTTGAGTTGAATCCATTTTTTCATTTGCTTTGGAAGCCCAACCAAATTCTGTAAATATAATTTGTTTGTCAGGATAAAGATCTTTGTTTTCTTGATAATCACGAAGGGTCGTTTCTACTGCTTTTTCAAGAGGAACTCTTAACCACAAAGGGTAAGAATGTATGCTTATAAAGTCAACTTCTTTTGCAATTTCATTTCCTTTTGTTTTCCAGTAATATCCACCTTCGCAAAAAGTTATGGGTTGACTAATTTTAGATTTCAAATACCTTGCATGACTGGCAATTGTAGATGGCTCCATTAAATTTGAGTGCCAATCTGAAGTAGATTCATTTCCTACAGAAACAGCAAACACGATGTCTTTGTATTCGTTAGCGATAAGCGCTGCACCGTCTAACTGAGTAAAATTAAATACTTTATTGTGTTCGATTTCAGCTATGGAATGTAGTCCTCCCCAAGGACAATTTGGATTAGATATTTCTCCTCTTGGTTCTACTCCTAACATTACTTTTAATGAAATATTATTTTCTCTTATTACTTGTAAAACGGTCTTTACGTGTTCTGAAATATCGTACATTCTAATGTAATTGAAATATTTTTCTAAAATTTGTAAATCCTCTAGTACTTGTTTATATGTCGGATATTTATTCATCATTGGACTTTGATTTTCTCTATATCCTGAGTAGCATACTGCTTTTCCATAATCTATCATTTTTCAAGTCCTCCTAATCAACAAAATTGTATCATAAAATCATAATTTATACAATCTGAAAAAAAAGAAGTTGGAAAAATCCAACTTCCATAATTTATGCAGTTACTACAATTTCTCCAGCTTTTTTTAGAATAATTTTCGTAATAATTGGTCCAGTTAACTCATAAATAAGAGTAGCTGATAAAACTATTGCTCGGATTTGAGCCCCCATCACTGGATTTAAAACTTGTGTTGCAATTAAACTTAATCCAATAGCGACTCCCGCCTGAGGCACTAAGGCGTATCCTAAATACTTGGCAATTTTTGGCTCTGCATGAGTAATTTTCGATCCAAACCAAGCTCCAAATATTTTTCCGAACACCCTAAATAATACGTATACAATTCCAATTATACCCACAACGGATAAAACCGATAATTTCAATTCTGCACCACTTAGCACAAAAAACATGATAAAAATAGGTGGTGTAACAAAATACACAAGACCATTTACTTCTTCGTATTTCTTACTAACATTTGCAAATAATCCTCCAACCATCATACAAGCCAATAAAGATGATCCACCTAAAAGATCTGCAATATAAATCGTTAAGAAAATCGTTGCAATCACAAGGCTAATTCGATTGCCTCTACCTGTAAACCATTTGCACGCATATATCAATATGATTCCAAATAATCCACCAATTCCTAAAGATACAAGTATCTCCAAAAACGGAGCGGTGATTTGAACAAAAACAGAAGCTTCGCTCGCTGATTGTCCAATCGCATTGGCAATAGCAACACAAATTCCAAACAACATGATAGCTACAGAATCATCAATCGCAACTACACTTAACAAAGTATCCGTTAATGTCCCTTTGGCTTTATATTGTCTTACAACCATAAGGGTTGCTGCAGGTGCTGTAGCTGCTGCAATTGCTGCAAGTACAAGTGCAAATCGAAAGTTTTCTGTCGTTAATTGTCCGATGATTAGAAAATAAATTAAAACGGACCCTAAAACAAATAACACGCCAAATAATGCTTCAAAAACAGCAATGATAATTGGTCTTGGTCCTACTTTTTTGAAGTAGGATAGTTTCAGTTCATTTCCGATTGAAAAAGCAATAAAACCTAGCGCAACTGTGGATACAATTTCTAATCCTGGTAATGCTTCTTCTTTTATAATATTAAAGATACTAGGTCCTATTAATAATCCACCTACCAAGTATCCTGTAACGTTTGGTAATTTCACATATTTAGCAATTTTTCCAAACAATAATCCTGTTGCAATAATAATTCCTGAGTAAAATAAAACAGTTATATTCAATGTCATTCGCCTCTATTGTTTTAATCCTTTGATATAGTCAATCGGTAAAGTAAAGACAATTCCTGAATTTGGTCTAGATAAATCTCCGGCTATCTTTTCAATCACTTGAAGAGCGATTGGAACTTGTTCATCTGGTAAAGCCATGAGAATAACGTAGGATTCTTTTCTAGGATTGTCAAATAATACTTTAAGCGACCCAATAAATGCCATATCATCATTTTCAATTAATTTTCTTGCCATTCCAGTGCTATTTAAGATTGTTGCACCTTTAATGTTTTTTTGATTTAACTCATGTAAAAATTTATCTAGTAAAGAAGTATCGTTCATTACATATACTACCAATTTCATAATTTTCATCTCCTTATACACTGTTTTAAATTATACTCCTATATCTCATATACTTCAAGTAAAATAATGCGATTATTTTACTTTTTTAAAACCCCATTTTACAAACTCAGGAAATCTTGATTGCCAGAATAATTCAGTATGTGTCGCTTTTTTCTCAATAACCATTTTAAAGTTAATGCTATTTAATTTTTTATCTTGAAATAATTGTTTCATTTGTTTCGTGTCTTTTAAATAGGTAAAACACCCAAAGGCCCCTTCTTTAGTCCCCATATCAAAATAAATCATCATTGGTTGAAAATAATTTTTTTGTTTAATCAAAGAAAATAAATCTTGTTTCACAATCCAATACGCAGGAGAGAACGCGCCTATCACACTAAAAATAGTATCGTATTGGGTTCCCATATAGAGCGAAATATTTCCTCCACAAGAACTTCCTGCCATTCCAGTAAATTCTCTTTGAGGCAATGTACGATAATTTTTATCAATAAAAGGTTTTAAATCTTGTACAATAAACTTTGCATATTCTTTTCCTTCTGATTTAATTTCCTCTTGAGCCATACTCTTTTGTAAATATTTTTTTGCTTTTTGAGATAATTCCTGAGAATATTCAAGAATTCGATATTTTGAATCTGCATCAATTCCTACAACGATGATTCCAGATATTATTTTTTGATTTTGTAAATGATCTAACGTTCGTTGAATGTCCCAAGAGTAATCACTATAACTAGAAGGATCATTTAAATTTTGTCCATCATGCATGTACAAAACCGGATAAGATTCATTTGATGTATCGTAATCAGATGGTAAACAAACTCGGATGATTTTCTTGCGATTATTAAGAGATTTCATGTTCATTTCATGGATTGTAATTCTATCTGCCATATAATGTTTTCCTCCTTGATAAATTAGTTTTTATTGAAATAAGTAAACGATTGAAGATGCAATCAATAATTGTGCTAAATAATAACAACTAAGGTTTGTAATAATATATATTCCTTTGTTTTGATTTTTAAAGTAAATCTGAGATAATATCAAATCTGAGATTCCAAACAAAATTGCTCCAATCATCAAGAATATTGAAAAAGTATCAAAAGAAAAATCGATTGCTGTGAAAATAGTTTCTCCAATCATAAAGAAAATCAAAAAAGAATATAATAGGGAAGGAATGATTGACTTTTTCCAGTTCAGTTTAAGCAACTTCCCACTAATAAAGACTAAAACACTCACAAAAAGCGAGAAAATGATTGCTTGATAATGAAATTGATTCAGTCGAATAATCGCTGCTAAATAAAAGAGATGTCCAATTGAAAAAGCAATAACCCCAGCTAATATAATATGGTGTTCTTCTTCTTTTTTCCAAAAAGGTCTTAATTCTAAAACTAAATCTCCAATTAAGCCACATATTAATCCTAAAAACAAAAATAAAATAAAACTAAAATCGTTACCAAGAATACTGACATTATTTGAACTTCCTTCAAAAAACAAAAAATGTCCATTAACGATACTGTATATATTAGAGACAAAGACGACAATAAAACTAAAACTTGCTAATGCTTTTAAGAAAAAAGCAATTAATGTTTTACCTTTAACCTCAAAAAAAATGAATATGGAAATAATACCCAAAGCTACATACAAAAACGGATTTGACATAAGTCTCACTATCCTCTTTAAATAATAGTTTCTATATTAATTATAACAATGTTTTATTTATTTAGAGACATTTATCAAAAATTAATCTATAATCTATTAATTTTTGTGTATAATAATACTATGACTTAACTTAAAGAGGAAGTTTATGATTAAAAAAATATTAAAATCACTATTTGTCTTGCTTGTAATAATACTTTCATTTGCAGTAATTTTTGTATTAACTCTTCAGATTTTCGAATATCGTCCTGCGGATGAAACTGTACTAGAAATTGAAAATAACTTAGATGATCTTTCCAGTAATTATGTTGTTTTGGATGAAAGCATACGTATTCTTACATTTAACACCGGTTATGCTTCTTTAAGCGAAACAGAAGATTTCGCAATGGATGGCGGAACCAAAGGAAGAATGGATAGTGAAGCAGAGGTTTCTTTAAATATTGATGGAATTTCCTCTATTTTAACAAATTCTAACGCAGACATCTATTTGCTTCAGGAAGTAGATGTTGATTCAAATCGTTCATATAATACGTTGCAATATTCTATTTATTCTGAATTATTAAGCATGTCAGTAACTTTAGGCTATAATTACAGATGCATTTTTGTTCCTTTCCCTTTCACCTTTGGACAAATGATGGGTTCTGTTAATTCTGGAATTGTTAGTTTCATCAATTATAATGTAGATGAAGCAACAAGATACCAACTTCCAGGAAGTTTTTCTTGGCCTATTAGTTTAGCTAATTTAAAAAGATGTATTGTTGTTTCAAGACTTGCTATCGCAGACAGTGATCAATTTTTAATCGTCATAAACGTTCACTTATCTGCTTATGATGATGGTACAATGCGCTTACAAGAAATGGAAGCTTTAAAAGAAATCATGAAAGATGAAACGGATGCAGGAAATTATGTAATTGTAGGTGGGGATTTTAACCAAACTTTCCCTGATGCCGTTGAAATTCTTCCTTCTATTGATAATGGAATTGATTCTTTTTCGTATAATTATTATTACGAATTAAAAGATCAAGATTTCTGGCAAGCATACCCTATGGAAGAAGATTGGTTTTTAGAGAATGATTTCCAATTTGGAATTGACTTATCAACTCCTAGTTGTCGTTTATTAAATAAAGCCTACGACACACAAAACCAAGAAAGTAATCAGTACTACTTAATTGATGGTTTTATTGTTTCAAGCAATATTGAAATTGAGTCCGTAGAAACGTTAAATGAAAATTTTAAATACAGCGATCACAATCCCGTTCAAATTGAAATTAAATTAATTCCATAAAGAAAAGAGCTGATAATTCAGCTCTTTTTTAATATGTTTTTTTTACAAAAAATTAAAAGTTAATCGTTAATTTTTCTAAACCTTTTCGATTTTGAACATTTTTCACAATTTTTATTGCAAAGAATGTATTCTCCGCCTTCAATAATAATTTGTTTTCCATTAATTAATGAATCTGCGATTTTCTTTCTAGCTTCACCATAAATTCTTTGAATCGTCGTTCTTGCGACATTCATTTGATTTGCTGCTTCTTCTTGATTACATCCTTCAAAATCAATTAAGCGAATGGTTTCAAGTTCATCTAGCAAAAGCACTATTGTTTTTATTTCTAGACCACTATGATTGTATGGACCATAATTTTTATGATCTGGTAGTTGACAAATTAATCGTGGTTTTTGTGGCCTTGGCATAAGAATCCCTCCCAAAGAAATTATAAGCATGTTCTACCTTTGTTATAGTAATATGTCAATAATCAATTCTTAAATAACTCTCTTATGATTTTATTTGACTGTTTCTTTATATTTGTAATTTCATGGTATTGAATGCCAAATTTTAAACAAAGATTATTTAATTCTTTGCTAACTGAAATTAAGTACAAAACAAGATTTTTCAGTTCTTCATAAGAGTAATCTTTGTACCAACAATTCTCTATATCGTTTTGATATCTTTGCAATTCACTTACTTTTTCAATTGGGTTTACTTTGGCATATCCTAACATAATTAATTTAATTTTACCTGAAAAATCAGTCAGTAGTCTATATGAAAATTCTGGGTAAAAATGAACTCCTTCTATTAAATAATCGATTCCATTTTGAATCATTGTTGAAATCATTGAATAGAGGTAAGGTTCAAGATTCTTTGCAACAATTTTATCATCTTCTAGATGATTAACACCTAAATTGGGATTTGCAAGAGATAAAGACATCATTAAGTAGTCTGTTGAAAATGATGAAATATGTCGTTTTTTCAGGATTTTCTTTGTCAAATACGTTTTACCTGATTTTGCAACACCAGATATAATATATATCAAATTATCTCTTCCTTTTTTTATAAATCACTATTTCTATTCAAAATATTATTTATCAGTTATTTCTAATTTTTCAGCTAATTGCTTTTGTTTTTCTAAAATTTCTAGCGTAATTTGTTCATAATATTCTTCCGAAATAATAAATTTTTTCTTTAAAATGTAATAAGAACAAAAAATCAATCCTATTGGTATAATTGTAATTGAAATTCTTAATAGAATTCTCATCGAAGGAGTTGCTTGAGCTTTAAAAGCAGAATCTGCTGCATCATTTATTATCATCTCAAATCTACCATCAACATCTTCATCTACGTATTCGACAAGGGCTAAAGCGTCATATACAGCCACTTTTTCAGTTTCATCCATGTCTACTTCATCTAAAATGATATCTCTATCCATTATGTTTTGTTGATAAATGATTTGATCTGAATACTCCAATTGGTCGAACACGTCTTTTTGAGCTTCTAATTGGCTTATGTTTTGACTAAGTGCATAAATGCCAGAAACAACAAGTACAAGAGTAACAACTCCTTGTTGTAAAGCACTTGAAAATTTAGCTACAAAAGGTCTTAATGAAAAGATGACAGATTCATTTCTATTTCCTGTTTTATACTCATTGTACTCAATGGTATTTGTCATATTTACAATAATAACCATGTAAAATATAGCTTGTCCACTAAATACTAAAGCTCCAAAAAAACAAACTGTCACTATATGAACTGGTAAGAAAGGAATATATCCCATTACTAAAAGTAATAGATATCCGACTCCAAGCAAAATAAAGCTATAAAATGTTAATTGTTTCCTAGTATATTTTTTTGCAAAGGAAGCATAAAAGCTTTGAATTAAAATATTACTTACACCAAATGTTGCGACAAAGATTAAGACAAGTGTTCCATTATATCCTAATTCTAAATAGAAAAAGTTATACCCTAATGCAACTAATAATCCTGATCCCACACTATAAAACATTAAACTAAGTGCTGACCATAATAATTGTTTGTTATTTTTAATAACAGAAAACATTTTCTTTATAGAAATATTTTCGGGTTTTTCTTTAATATCTTCTTTTGGCTCTTTAACTCCTAATACAGTTAATAATGTACATGCCATGAAAAAGATTGCAAATGTTATTGAAATCATTTTATACCCTTGTACTGCATTACCAACCGTTGTAAAACTGATAATAGCATTGGCTAAAAAGGCTCCAACTCCTGCAAAAACAACAACCATTGTTGTAAGTTGATCTCTGTTCTTTTTCTCTCTTGCAAGATTTGGAAGTAAAGACCAATATGGGATATCATTTAAAGTAAAAGACATTTCCCATAATAAATAAATGACACCAAAGAAAACTACAAATCCCCATCCACTTGGCCTAAAATTAAACATAAATAATATAACAATACTTGTTAATATAGCACCTAATAATATCCAAGGTTTAAATTTTCCCCATTTTGAATGAGTGTTTTCAACAATAGATCCCATGATTGGATCATTTACAGCGTCCCACACTCTACCGATAACCAATAAAATTCCGATAGTAGAAAATTGAGCAGCACTTAATCCTAATCCCGCAAATTGTACATAAGTTATAAAAAAGGTTGCGACTAGTTGATAAATCATGTCTCGGCCAATTCCACCAACACTATATGTCCATTTATTTCTTTTTAAAAGCTTTCTTTCAACTGCCAAAACATCCATTTCCATAAAAATCTCCTTTTTCAGTATAAATGTATTAAATCTATGAAACATTGTTTTTATTATATCAACTTTTTTTAATAAAAGGTATAAGCATTGGTATTTTAATACACTTTTTTTAAAGAAAAGCTATTTGCTTTCTAAAAAATATAAATTATGGTATATTGTAGCGGGTGATATCATGCAAACAATACTAACTTATCAAGATTTACAAAAGATTATAAAAAATCAAATTGTTGTGATTATTGCAAAAACGAAAACATGCAATGTATGTGTTCCAATTTCAAATCGTCTAGAAGAATTAATGAGTTCATATCAAAATGTGCCTTTATTTCAACTATATTTAGAAGATATTTTAGAGTTTCAAGGTCAATTCTTGATTTTTACAGTACCAACAATTGTTATTTTTAGTGAATCTAAAGAAATTTTAAGAGAATCTAGATTTATTGATTTTACCAAAATAGATCGTTTATTGTCGATTTATACCACTTAGAAACTACATCTCTTGGCCTAAGCATTAAAAAGCATTTCTTTTGACTATGCTTTAGAAATAATTTATAATGATAATACATAAAAATCATTTTATGAATTTAATTATTATATATATTAGGAGCCAAAATGAATAAAACTTTAAACCAAGAATCAAAATTCAACACATCTGATGAATCATTAAAGGATGATTTTAAATCATTAAAATCGGAAAAAGATGTAATTGATTTATACTACTTTACTGATCCATTATGTTCCCATTGCTGGGCACTTGATTCAACTCTTTCTCGATTCAAACTTGAATATAAAGACTATCTGAATATCATTACTGTTATGGGAGGAATGATTGAAGATGGAAATCACTATCAAGACTTACAAGGCGAAGAGGCAAAATCTCAAGCATCTCACTGGGAAGACGTTGGTTTATTTTACCACATTCCTATGAATTCAAATGTTTGGCATAAAAATCCCATCACTTCATCTTTTCCTTCAAGCATCATTTACTTAATCTTAAAAAAACAAGATGAAATAAAAGCAGCAACATTTCTTCGCATGGTTAGAGAAAAAGCTTTTGTATTTGAAACGAATGTTGCAAATAAAGAAGAATTAATCAAAATGCTTCAATCTCTTCAAGTTCCTTATCAACCTATTATCGATTTGGCTTTTTCTAAAGAGGGTAAAAAGATATTACTTGATAACTTTCAACCTATGATTGATTTAGGAGTAAGCGGATTCCCAACGGTTGTTTTTGTAAACAAACAAAATGAAGGCATTAAAGTTGTTGGCGCAAGAACGATCGAAACCTATAAAAAGGCATTGTTAAAGATTATGAAAGAAGGAACTGTTTTAGAGCCAAATCATCTTCCAACTTTAAAGGAATTACTTGATGTAACTCCTACGATCTTTTATTATGAAATTGAAAAAATGTACGACCTGAAAGTTGATGAAATTCAATCATTTATTACAAAAAATCTTGCTAAAGATTCTTATAAAACTGATGAAATTGTTGGGTATTCCTTTATTCAAAAAGTTTAATTTTATAACACTTTTAACATACGATACAAAAAGAGCTAAAATTTATTAGCTCTTTTTTATATTACAATTTGAGAAAAAAAAGGTGAAGACTGTTAATCTTCACCCGGTAAGAATTATAAAAATATTAAAGCAATAACGATAATAAATACAGATAAAATTATGATGAGAACAGGAAGAAAAACAAGAAATCCAGCGATAATCAATGCTAAAACATCATTTTTTTCGGGTGGAGTTTCCTCTAGGTTTTTTTTTGCTAAGGCAAATTTTCTTTCCTTTTCTTCACGTGTTTCTCTATCTCTCATTTATTATTTCATATCCTTCGTTTCTTCATAATAATGGCAAGCCACATGATGGCCTTTAGAAATTTCTCTGTAAAGTGGTTGTTCATTTGCACAACGTTCTCTAGCTAAAGGGCAACGTGTTCTAAATTTACATCCAGAAGGTGGAAATATGTTTGATGGAATATCTCCTTCAATAATAATTCTAGTTCCTTTTACTTCATCAGTTGTAGGAATGGCGGAAAGTAATGCTTTAGTATATGGATGAAGAGGATTTTCATAAATTTCTTCTGAATCTCCAAGTTCAACAAGATTTCCTAAATACATAACTCCAATACGATCACTTATGTGCTTAATAACACTCAAATCATGAGATATAAACAAATAAGTAAGGTCTTCGTCTTTTTTTAATTCCATAAGTAAATTAATTATTTGAGATTGAATCGAAACATCAAGTGCACTTACAGCTTCATCACAAACTACAAAATCAGGTTTTAAAGCTAAGGCTCTTGCAATTCCAACTCTTTGTCTTTGCCCACCAGAAAATTGATGAGGATAACGGTGAAGCATGTAATGGTCTAAACCACATTTTGACATCGTATCCAAAACATAATCTTCTAATTCTTGTGATCCTCTTTTGTATAACCCGTGTTCTGTAACAGCTTCTCCAATTATTTGACCAATTGTCATTCTTGAATCAAGAGATGAATAAGGGTCTTGGAAAATAATTTGCAATTTTCTTCTTAATTGACGCACTTCTTCTTTATCTAGAAGTTGTAACATAACCCCAGTCTCACGATTATTTTCAAGTTTCGCTTGGTATTCTGGGTCTAAAGTACGTTCTGTAATGGCTTTAACATTCTTTCCTTTAAAACCAATCACTTTATTAAAGATAGCTTTTAACTTAGGCGAAAAATGAGGAAGTTCTCTTCCATCAAGCCCTACTAAAAAATCACCATTATTCTTAACTAAATCAGCTGCTTGAAGCAATAATTCTGTTATTTCATCAATGTTTTCTTCAAGGATAAGACATCCTCCAACGCGTGAAGCTTCTCTTAAAAGTCTTGAAGCACGCATTTTAAGATACTTTGATGCCATAATTTTTTTCTTGATTTTTTTATCTAAACTCACTCTTTTTTTGTCAACAACGTCTTTTTCTTGAGGTTGCGTAATGTCATACTCTTTTAATGTAGCGGTTAGAGTTACTACATCTTGATCTATTAAAAGGCTTTTATTGTATAAATTTTCAGCTTTACTTTGATAAGTAGGAAATTTTTTAATTTCATCTACTATGTATTGTAATTTGGTTTCTTGAAATAAAGGTCCATAGTAAACGACAGATCCACTAGTTGGTGGGTATAACTGTAAAATGACACGCCCAAGGGTTGTTTTTCCACATCCTGATTCTCCAACTAATCCTAAAGTTTCTCCCTTATAGATTGTTAAGGATACATCTTCGTTAGCGCGAACATAAATTTGTCCTCGTTCAAGGAATGAATTGCGTTTTAAAGGAAAGTATTTTTTAAGTTTTCGAACTTCAATTAACGGTTCTTTACTTAGCTTCTTTTTTTCCATTTATACGCACCTCACTTTCCGGATAGAAACAACGTACAAAGTGTTCAGGTCCAACTTCAATGTACTCAGGTTCTTCTTTTTGACATTTTGAAGTAGCATATTTGCATCTTGGAGCGAACTTACATCCCTCAGGTAAATCAAGTGGATGTGGAACGGTTCCAGGAATTACTTCTAATTTCCTTCCTTTTTTGTCGCTTAATCTAGGAATGGAAAGCATTAATCCTTCAGTATATGGATGTGAATATTTTGGATTAGGTCCAAAAATAATTTTTGCTGAAGCATTCTCGACAACTTGTCCACAATACATTACTGCAACATCATCAGCCATTTCGTTGATAACACCTAAATCATGAGTCACGAAGATAATAGAAGTTCCTAATTCTCTTTTTAGATCATTCATTAGTTTAAGGATTTGTGCTTGAATTGTTACATCTAGTGCTGTTGTAGGTTCGTCTGCAATCAGTAATTTAGGCCTACAAGCAAGTGCCATTGCTATCATAACGCGTTGACTCATTCCTCCGGATAATTGGAAAGAATATACTTTAGCAATCTTATCTGGATTTGAAATCCCAACCGACGCTAAAAGATCAATCGTTTTTAGATGAGCTTCTTCTTTTGACATGTTTCTATGAAGCATTAATACTTCACTAATTTGTCTTGTAACAGTTAAAACAGGGTTCAAACTAGTCATTGGTTCTTGGAAAATAACAGAAATTCGATTCCCACGGATTTTGCGAATCTCCGTTTCGGAAATTTCGGAAATCAATTCTCCTTCAAACCAAACTTCACCCTCATGAATTTTTTGATTGGGTTCAAATAAACGTAGAATACTCATAGCTGTTACACTTTTTCCGCTTCCAGATTCCCCAACAATTCCTAACGTTTTACCTTCTTCAACTTTCAAAGATACACCATTAGCGGCTTTAATTAATCCTTTTCGGGTATTGAAATAAGTATGTAAATTTTTAATTTCTAATAAACTCATTATCCATACCTCCTATCGCTCATTATTTCTTGGATCCATTGCATCACGTAGTGCATCACCAATTAAATTTATACTTAATGCGGCAATAATAATGCAAAGACCAGGTAGCACCCAACGCCACCAATATGTACGAATAACATCTGTATTTTGAGCAGCTGTTAAAATATTCCCCCAAGATGGATTTGGTTTTTGAACGCCAAAGCCTAAGAAAGAAAGTCCTGCTTCTGTTAAAAGAGAGCCTGCATACCCAAGTGTTAAGTTAACAATTACAATACTTGTAACTGCTGGGAAAATATGTCTCCAAATAATATGTTTTTGTTTGATTCCAAGCGCTTTTGCAGCCATAACATAATCTCTTTCACGCTCAGATAAAATTTGTCCACGAATCAAACGAGATAATCCTGGCCAAGATAAGACACCTAAAATAACCATAATCATCATCATTCTCTGAATTTCTGTTGTTGCAGTTTCTATTAGAAGTGCAGATAATGTAATTGCAAATGGTAAGAATGGGAAAGAAGATACAATTTCAGCAAAACGCATTAATAAATTGTCGACTTTTCCACCAAAGTATCCAGCGGTTAGTCCTACCGTTACTCCAATTACAACAGAAATAATAACTGCTACGGCACCTACGGTTAAAGTAACTTTTCCACCATGAATTAATTGTGTTACAAAGTTTCTACCTTGTTCATCAGTTCCAAGAATGAATCCATGATTACCCCAAGCGGTAATTTCACCATCTGAAATAGCATAATTTTGGAATGAATTAACAAAGATTTCATCAACATTTGATAACTTTTCTGGAATATCTATTTGACCTAAAGAATTATCTCCCCAAGAATATACATTCCCATCGTTTGTAAGTACTACAACGTGTTGATATCCTGATTGAAGGTCTTTGATATTTGTTAAAGCTTCTGTTGGTATATAAGTATCAAGCATGCTGTCGCTTGCACTACCCCATGCATATAAAATACCATTAGAATCCACAGCAAAAGCATTTCGTAATGTAAGAGCAATTTGAACAATTTCAATTGAACCATCTTTTAATTCTGCAGGAGCAAATACTCTTACATCATCCAAAGTTCCTTCAATTCTTATCGTTCCATCTTCTAACAGAACCATTAAATTAGTACTATTTGCAATGGCTTTTACTGCTTTGATTGGTTGACTATCTCCATCTAGATAAATATAAGGAGATCTTCTCATTGGATTTCCTAAAATATCAGTTGCTCCAACTCCCCAAACATATACTGCACCAGATTCGGTAATTGCAATTGTTCTATCAAATCCACCTTCTAAATACACAATTGGATCTGTTAAAAAATCATCGACGTATCTCTCATCAATGGAAGATTGAGAAAAATGGTTATAGCCCCAAAGATAAGCATTGTTTTGATCATCAATTGCCATTAAATGCTTCGTTCCAGCTGAAACAAAAACAATATTTGCATTTGCTACTTCTTCTGGAATATCTTTTACTCCATAAATGTTGCTTCCCCAGACAAAAACATTGCCTTCATCAGACAATCCAATTGAAAATGCAACTCCTGAATCAATTAAAGCAACTCCTTCATCTTCAAGAGCACTTGGAGCGTTCAAATAAGCATAATTAGGGGGTAAGTTCGCATGAAAAGCACTTGAATAATATAAATCTAAAGGAACAAATAGAGATAATCCAAAAGAAAAAATAAAGATTGAAACAAACCCTATAATTCCTACAATTGCCAGTTTATTCCGAAAAAAGTTCTTTGCAATAACTTTTCCTGGGCTCATTAAAGCTTCTTCTTCTAAAATGCTTCGATTGTGATTGCCAGGAATAAATAATCTTTTTATAAGGTCTACAAATGATTGTAGAATTTTATTAATTGTTTTCATATGCATTCATCCCTACTCTAATTTTACGCGAGGGTCTACTAGCGCATAACTAATATCCATAACAATATTTGCTACTAGTGCCAATACCGCGTAAAACATATTTAATACTAAGACTACATTATAATCTTTTACAGTCAACGATCTAATTAATACCGTTCCAATACCATTCCATACAAATATTGCTTCTGTAATGGCGGAACCACCAAATAAACCAATAATTGAAAAAGACATAATAGTAACAACAGGAATTAATGCATTTCTAAAAGCATGAGAATAAATAACAACTTTTTCTCGTAATCCTTTAGATCTTGCGGTTCTAATATAATCTTTGCTTAAAGCATCTAACATTGATCCTCTTACATAACGAATTGTTCCTGCTAGAGCGCCAATTGTAAGGGTAACTACAGGCAAGAAAATATATTTTGAGTAAGATAAGTAATACTCAAACGTTCCAGGATTCTCATACGGCATTCCTCCAGAAGGAAACCAACCGAGAGTTATTGCGAAAATAAAGATTAAAGTCAAACCAATAAAAAAGGTTGGCATTGACATACCAAAAAGCGAGAATACTTGCCATCCTCGATCAGTTAATGAATCTTTTTTTACTGCAGATTTAATACCCACAGGAATTGAAATAATAAACGCGATTCCAATTGAAAAAACATTGATAATAATACTATTTACAAGAGGTTCTTTAATGACTAACTTAACTTCTTGTTGAAAGTCAGAAGAGTAACCGAAATCTCCGATAGCCATATTTTTTACCCAAAAGAAATATTGGGTAACAAGGGGTTTATCTAATCCTAATTTTATCACTGCTTCAGCATAAAGTTGTTCATATACTTCTGGGTCTCTAGTAGAACCGGGAGGCAACATGTACCGAACGGGATCTCCTGGCATCATTTTCATGATAGCAAACAACAGGATTGAGATAATAATGATAACCGGAATCAATGATATGATGCGTTTGCCTAAAAACTTTATCATTTTTTTCTCCTATTCCGAAAAGCAAGGAGAGTAGGTATTAATTACTCTCCTCTTTTCTAGATTTTACAAACTATGTAAATAATTAAATTTTTCTTTTAATTGAGCTTTCTTCTTATTCGAAATACATATCGAATATTGCAGCTGTCCAATCATAGAATGGAGTTGTATTTACGCCTTGAAGGTTAGCATCAAAAATATCATAATATTGATTTGAATATAATGGTACGTTTGGAATTAATTCATTCCATAATAATTGGAACTCTCTCCAGATTGCTAAGAATGCTGCGTTGTCTCCAGGTGCTACAGCACGAAGTTCAGAAGTTAAATCAGAAAGTGCTTCATTATCTAATTGATTTGCGTTATACCAAGTACCTAACCAATCTTGACTCCAACTGTAATATGGATCATAAGTTGTTCCAAAGTTAGTAGCTAAGTTAAATAATGAATAAACTCTATCTTCGTCAGCTAATTCATATGAATAATAGTAATGATCAAGTAATGTATCGAAAGTACCGATAGTAATTGAATAATCAATACCTGCTAATTGAAGATTTAATTCGAATTTAGCTTGTAAAGAAGTTGTAACTTGGTTGTTTTCTGTACCGAAATGTTTGATTTCAAGAGGTTCTCCAGCTGCGTTATATCTGAAATATCCGCTTCCAGCAGTTGCAAGTGCAGGATTGAAAGCTGTAGTTCCGTCTGATTCAAATGCCCAAACAGTATCGTCTAATAATGCATTAGCTTGTGCAACGCTGAATACGTATGGATCGATATTATCTTCAACCCAAGTTTCGCTATCAACATACATCCATTGAGCTAGACCATATTCGCTATACACGATTGAACCGTATCCTTCAAGAACTTGGTCAACAACATATTGACGGTCAGTTAAATGAGCGATTGCTTGACGTACTTTAACGTCTGCAGTTGGGCCCCAGTCACAAACCATTCCAAGGTATCCAAAACCATTACGGTTGTAATAGTTTGCTGAAGCTGTAGTAGAAGCTTGAGCAGCTTGAATTTTGTTTCCTTCAATAACTCCAGTAACAAGGTCAATTTCTCCACTAATTACTAATTCAACGTCTAATGTTTGGTTAACGCGTTTAATAATTACTGTGTCGATTGTAACGTTATCGCCAGCATAATTTCCTTTAAAGTTTGGATCTTTTTCAAGAGTAACTACTTGGTTTACGAAATTAACGAAAGTGTAAGGTCCAGCTGTTACTGTTGGATGGTAACGATATCCACCAATTGCAATAATGTCATCCATAGTATCAAGTGCGCCTACAGAAAGAGTTGCACCAGCTGCAGTTGAAGTGATTGTTGCTCCATCAGCTGCTAAAACATGCATAGGCATAGGTCCATAACTTACATATAATGTTTCATAGAAGTATGGTAATTCTGCTGCATCGATAGTTAATGAGAATTCATAATCTCCTAATAATTTAACACCAGCAAAAGGTACGCCAATAGATGAATCTAGAGGTTCTTCATCGCCATCAACTGGATCGCGATAAGCATCGTATCCTAATAAGCCTTCTCCAGATGCTGAAGTAGCTCCTGCATTAATCCAATCGATTGATGAATTAAATAGAATTGCAAATACAAAGTCATCAGCCATGATAGCTTCGCCATCAGACCATAATAAGTCTTCAGCTAATGTGAATGTATAAGTCTTGTTTCCATCTACGTCTGTAGCAGTAGCTAAATCTGTAACTACGGTATCATTTAATACAATTTCACCAGTTGGTGTACTTGCATATGTTCCGTATCCATAAATTAAGCTTCTTACGTAGTTGTCATAAGAACTATTCCCAAAACCAAACATAAATTCGCCGTTCATTTCAGGAACACCGACAACTAAAGTTTGAGGTTCTGGAGCCGTGGTAGTAGTCGTGGTAGTAGTTCCAGAAGATGTTGTAGTTGTTGTTGTAGCTTCAGTACACGCCACTACGCTAAATACTGCAAGCAATAAAATAGCATATGACATTACTTTTTTAAAGATTTGGTTCATTTAATTTCCTCCTATAGAATTTCCATTTTTTTTTAACACTTTTGTGTTTGTCCCATTATATATTAATTAAATTGCTTTGTCAATTGCATATCAAAAAAATTTTTAGAAGTGTAACCCTTTTCAAAACTAAGAAAAAAAGTTCAGTTTACAACGTCATCACTATGTTTTTCGTCAAAATAATCTTGAAGAAATTATTTAGTTAAATTGGTTTAAACCTTTTTTGTATGGTCTTGCTTCTTATTGTTATGCAATTATAAGATAATGAAAAACAAACTCAATTGAGTGTTCTTTCAATTCTATTATATATTATAAGGTTAGAAAGTAAAGAGCAAAATGCGAATTATCTCTCTTTTTTAGTCAATTTTTAAGTGAAAAATACAAATTTATCGATTTTTAAATTAAATTAATCTCAAAAACAATATTAACTTTTGTTTTATCGCCTTCTTCTCATGTATTATCAAAACAATCACATACACAAGGTTTTTCCAACATTTTTTAATTTTACAAAAAATAACTATACCTTGACGAAACAAATGGATAAACATATAATCTTTATAAGGAAGAAGTTTTTTTCTAGAGTCGAAATAAAAAGGAGATTTTTATGCTACTAAGTCTTGCGTTAATACTACTTGTTAGCTTACTATTAAGTAGTTTATTTATAAAATTACATATTCCAAGTTTAATTGCCATGATTTTTACTGGAATTATTCTTGGGCCTTATGTATTAAATCTAATCTCCCCCAACTTGCTTTCTATTTCAGCAGACTTAAGAGAAATTGCCTTAATTGTTATTTTGCTTAGAGCTGGGTTATCTCTTGATTTAAAAGATTTAAAAAAAGTTGGTCGTCCCGCTATATTGCTTAGTTTTCTTCCTGCAACGATTGAAATACTTGCGATTGGTTTTCTTGCGCCTATATTTTTTAATATCAATTTGATTGATGCGCTTTTAATGGGAAGCATTGTAGCCGCAGTTTCTCCAGCAATTGTTGTTCCAAAAATGATTCACTTAATTGAGTCAAGGCAAGGGACTAATAAATCAATTCCTCAAATGGTTCTTGCAGGCGCGTCAATTGATGATATTTATGTTATCGTTCTATTTACTTCATTTTTACAAATTTCACAAGGAGGAACGATAGGGTTCTCTACATTATTATCCTTACCCATATCTCTTCTTCTAGGTTTAATTGTGGGTGTTTCATCTGGATTACTATTAATTTTTATCTTCAAAAAATTTCATATCAGAGATACTGTGAAAGTGTTTATCATCTTTAGTTTTGCTTTTCTGTTAATGTTTTTAGAAGATTCCATTAAAGAATATGTCCCATTTTCTGGTTTATTGGGAATTATGGCTTTAGGTGGAACCATTCTAAAGCAATATCCAGTGTTAGCGAAAAGACTAACTGTTAAATTTTCTAAGATTTGGATTGGAGCCGAGATTATGCTTTTTGTACTAGTTGGTGCCATTGTTGATATTAGAGTGCTTTCGAACATTGGAGTTTTAGCGCTTCTTTTAATCCTCTTATCCTTATGTATGAGAATGATTGCCGTTCAAATTGCTTGTATTAAAACGAATCTAACGTTGAAAGAAAAAATATATGTTTCTTTTTCCTATATCCCTAAAGCGACTGTTCAAGCTGCGATAGGTGCGATTCCTTTGTCACTTGGATTGTCTTCTGGAAATCTCATTTTGACCGTCGCAGTACTTTCTATTTTATTTACAGCTCCACTAGGTGCTATCTTGATGGATCGAACTTCAAAGCAGCTTTTATTTACAGAGCCTCAATAACGATAATTTTTCTTTATATATAATATAGAAAAAAGACCTAAAAGAAATCGGCAGGAATTAATCGATTTCTTTTAGGTCTTTTTAATTGTTTTTTCATTTATTTCGCGAACAATTCTATGCAAATACTTTATAGATGAAAACACATAATTTCGTTACTCAAAATAAACTTTTAAAGTCATTTCCGCTACTTTACTTAATGTTTGATAAATCGAGCAAAATTTAGCTCCTAATTCTGCACTTTTAATTAACTGAATTTCATTGCTAGGATTTTTTACGACCAACTTCACAAAAACTGTTTCAAGAGTAGCTACTTCTCCAGTTCTCTTGACTCCGCTAATTTCTACGTTTGCAGAATCAAACGAACATCTCTTTTTATCCGCGATGGATAAAAACGTCGCATAAAAACATGAGCCTAATGCCCCAAACAATAAATGATAGGGTTGCATTCCACCATCTTGATCTCCTAATATTACTTTTCCAGTTGGAGAAGACATCGTTCCTATAAACCCATCTTTCCATTCAATATAAATGTTATCAACTGCCAAAATAATCACCTCATCTTATCATTATACAAATAAATGCCATGTTTTTCCAGCAAGATGAAAATATATTAACAATTCTCTCTTATCTTAAAAAGATAATGCCCTATCTATTTAACCTTGATTCTGGCAAATAGGGGTTTATTTGTAAGCGCTTTAGTGTTATAATTTAAAGTAGATGATATCTTTATTTTTTTTGGACAAAAAAGAATAAAAGAATAAAATTGCATACAATGTAGAGGAGAATTCATATGAGCAATCCGTTTAAAGGAAGAAGTTTTTTAACATTACTTGATTTTTCAAACCAAGAAATCACAGATTTACTTAATCTTTCCTTAAAATTAAAAAACGAAAAAAAATCTGGGAAAGAATCAAAACCACTTTTAGGAAAAAATGTCGTTTTACTTTTCGAGAAAGATTCAACAAGAACCAGATGCGCTTTTGAAGTTGGCGCTTATGATTTAGGAATGAATGTAACTTATTTAGGACCTACTGGCTCTCAAATGGGGAAAAAGGAAAGTATTAAAGATACCGCAAGAGTATTAGGAAGAATGTACGATGGCATTGAGTATCGAGGCTATAAACAAGAAACAGTAGAAATTTTAGCCGCATATTCTGGAGTCCCTGTTTGGAATGGCCTTACCGATAAATATCATCCTACCCAAATTCTAGCTGATTTTCTTACCATACAAGAACATTTTGGTCATTTAGAAAATATAAAATTCGCTTATTTTGGCGACGCTAGAAACAATATGGGAAATTCATTAATGATTGGGTCTGCTATCATGGGACTAGATTTTAGAGCTGTGGCCCCAAAAGATTTATGGCCTAATGAAACATTAGTTCATACCTGCAAGGAACTTGCTTTGATTTCTGGGGGATCTATCACTTTAACGGAAGATCCTATACAAGGAAGCAATGATTGCGATGTCATCTATACGGATGTTTGGGTATCAATGGGAGAACCTGAAGATGTTTGGGCACAAAGAATTAAAGAATTAATGCCTTATCAAGTGAACGAAACCATTATGAAAAATGCAAATCCAAATGCCATTTTTATGCATTGTTTGCCTGCTTTTCATAATTTAGATACTTTAGTTGGAAAAGATATTTACCAAAAATTTGGTATATCAAGCCTTGAAGTAAATGAAGCCATATTCGAGTCCAAACAATCAGTAGTGTTTGATGAAGCAGAAAACAGACTTCATACCATAAAAGCTGTCATGTACGCTAGCTTAGGAGAAAACATATGAAAAAAATAGTTGTTGCTTTGGGAGGAAATGCTTTAGGAAATAGTCCAGAAGAGCAAATTGAAAAAGTAAAACATGCTGTTAAACCCATTGTTGATCTAATTAAAAAAGGTCATGAAGTTATTATCGCTCATGGAAACGGACCTCAAGTAGGAATGATTAATTTAGCATTTGAAACTGGAGCTATGCTTGATAACAAAAATCCTTTAATGCCTTTTCCAGAATGTGGAGCAATGAGCCAAGGCTATATCGGGTATCATTTACAAAATGCTTTACAAATCGAGTTTTTAGAACAAGGAATGACTCAAAAAGTTGCAACCATCATCACTCAAGTTGAAGTTGATCCAAATGATGAAGCCTTTCAACATCCCTCAAAACCAATCGGTTCTTTTTATTCTAAAGAAAAAGCAGATTTTTTAGAGACAACTAGAGGTTACATTATGAAAGAGGACGCAAATAGAGGATATCGAAGAGTTGTCCCTTCACCAAAGCCAGTAAATATATTAGAAATTGATATAATAAAGACATTAGTTGAAGCAAATCATACCGTTATCACTGTAGGTGGTGGCGGTATACCTGTAATATTGAAAAATAACCATTACATTGGCGTTCCTGCCGTAATTGATAAAGACTTTGCAAGTGCAAAATTAGCTGATATGCTAAACGCTGATATGTTGATTATTTTAACTGCTGTCAATAAAGTGAAATTAAATTTTAATAAATCCAATCAAATCGATTTGGATCAAATAAGTGTTTTAGAATTAGAAAAACATATATTAGAAGGCCACTTTTTAAAAGGAAGCATGCTACCAAAAGTGGAAGCTGCATTAGCCTTTGTGAAAGGAAATGAAAATCGAATTGCCATCATCGCTTCTTTAGAAGAAGCTGCATTGGCTGTCGAAGGACAAGCTGGCACAACAATAAGAGCATAGGAGGAATATCGATGAGAAACGAACTAGTAAAAGTTGTTATTTGGGGTTTTGGAGCCATGGGTTCTGGAATGGCTAAAATGATTAGTATAAAAACCGGATTTGACATCGTTGGTGTTTGTGACAGTTATGAATTGTATCTTGGAAAAAGCATTTATGACATCTTAAAGATTAACAATCCTCAATCCCACGATGTTTATGTAAGAGACGATATTGAAGCGATTATAAAAGAGCAAAATCCAGATATCGTGTTACTTGCTACAGATTCTTTTTCCAAAAAAGCCTATCCAAAAATCAAGTTACTGATTGAAAATGGATGTAATATTATTTCTACCGCTGAAGAAATGGCTTATCCATACGCAAGTGAACCAGACATTTCTAAATTAATGAATGAATTAGCAAAAAAACATAGAGTTACCGTTTTAGGGACAGGAGTAAACCCAGGAATGATGATGGATCTTCTTGCCATCACTCTAACTGGAGTGATGACAGAAGTAAAAGATATGAACATTTCAAGAGTCAATAGTCTATCTCCCTTTGGAAAAACAGTGATGGAAGAACAAGGTGTCGGTTTTACATTGAAAGATTTTCAAGATAAAAGCTTGCACAATGAGATTGCAGGGCATGTAGGGTTTAAAGAATCAAGTAATATGATTGCCCACGCTTTAGGGCTATCTGTTAATAAATTTTCACAAACGATGAATCCTATCATTACTCAAGTTGATCGTAAATCTTCATATGGATTCGCCAAAAAAGGAGATGTTTGTGGAGTTGATATGCAAAGCATTATTCAATTAAGCAATCATACAACCATTCACATGCATCATCCTCAACAAATTGAGCCACATCTTGCTGGAGTAAAAACTGGTGATTATATCACTATACATGGAACTCCTGAAATCAATATGTCTATAACCCCAGAAGTTGATGGAGGAATTGGTACAATTGCAATTTGTGTTAATATGATTCCTCATGTTTTGAATTCAAAACCAGGATTAAAAACGATGATTGATTTACCTGTTCCACGAGCTATCATGGGTGATGTACGGCTATTAATTGATGAGGAGTGAATGTATGATACCTTCTAATACCTGGGTCCAAATTCATAAAATAATTCTACCCTCAAGTCAAAGGCTTAAAACTCTTCCAAGCGAAACATGCACTGTTCCTCTTGAATTATGGGTGAAAGGTTTTCTGCTTCAAGACGCAGAATTATTTGATGTCGTTAAAATTAGAACGATTACAAATCGAATAGAAACAGGAACTCTTCTTAAAGCAAATCCGAGTTATATGCATAATTACGGTGAATTTGTTCCCGAAATTCTTCAAATAGATCGCATTATAAAAAATGCGCTTTTTGGTGGTGAAGCTCATGAATAATTCTTTGGATTATGCTTTAGTTCTATCTAGAAAAAATGCTATTATGAAGACTTCTGTTGGAATTAATTATGATAAATATGAAACAGGTTCAATTGGTTTTGATTATGAAAGATTAATGAAAGAAACTGGTTATTCCATAGAAGAAATTCAAAAAATTCAATATGCAAATGGCGTGGGAAAAACGCCTTTAAAAGAATGCAAAAACATTACTTCTTTAGTCAGAAAAGTCTCTATTGCTGGAAATGGTGCTAGAATTTTCATAAAAGATGAAGCTTTAAATGATTCTGGAAGTTTTAAAGCTAGAAGAGCTTCTATCGCATGTTATCACGCTAAGAAAAACGGTTATAAAGGCGTTATTGCGGCTACTTCAGGAAATTACGGTGCCGCAGTGGCCTCTCAAGCAGCAAAATACGGATTAAAATGTATCATTGTGCAAGAATGTTTTGATTCATTAGGTATTGGTCAACCTGAAATCATCGAAAAAGCAAGAGCTTGTGAAGCATATGGTGCTGAAGTGATTCAACTGACTGTAGGCCCTGAACTTTTTTATGTATTTCTTAAATTATTGGAAGAAACAAACTATTTTAACGCTTCTTTGTATACGCCTTATGGCGTTTCTGGAATTGAAACCTTAGGATTAGAACTTATATCAGATTGTCTTTCTTTAACAGGAAAACTTCCCGATATGGTGGTCGTTACTAACGCTGGAGGAGGAAATTTAACTGGCACTGCAAGAGGAATATTAAAAGCAACTTCTTCTCCAATTCAAATAGTTGGAGCCAGCGTGAATCTGAAAGGGCTTCATATGGCAAGTGACACGGATTTTAATAAAAAATCCTTTACGACAGGTCACACAGGTTTTGGAATTCCTTTTATGATGAATCCAGACAGAAGTGACGTTCCGCGATCAGCGGCTAGACCTCTTCGTTATATTGATCGTTACGTTTCGATTTCTCAAGGAGAAGTTTTCTTTATGACTGAAATGTTAACAATTCTAGAAGGAATTGAACGCGGTCCTGCTGGTAACACCTCTTTAGCTGCTGCTTTTTCACTAGCAAAAGAATTAAAAGAAGATCAAATTATCATTGTACAAGAAACTGAATATACAGGTGCAGGAAAGCATCATCAAGCTCAACTGGCTTTCGCAAGACAAAATGGAATTCAAATTCTTTTCGGAAACCCAAAAGATGAAATTCCAGGAAAAACAATCGTTTTACCAAAAGCGGTTGATTTAATTCAAACACAAGAAATTGATTTAACGAAAATTAAAGAATCTTATATTAAAAATGCTATAAAGGACATTTCGAGTCTTACTTACAATGATTTAGAATTTCTTGTTTTAGAAACAAATGAATCAATCGATTTTGTAAAAACACAACTCAAAAAACACGGAGTTACTTTGGAGGGATCAATTTGAATAAGGGAAATCCTAGAATGGATGATTTTGAAACAAGAAGATCTCATTTACAAACATTAAATGATGAAGAATTAAAACAACTTTTTTGGAGTTTAGCTAACAAAGCGGTGTCTCCTTTAATTGATTTAGCAAAATCACATACTTCTCCTGCCATTGAACGATCTATTTTACTTAGAATGGGATTTTCAAGCATTGAAGCTAAAGTAATCGTTGAAAAAGTAATGGATCATCATTTAATAGGCAAAGGTGCAGGCCATGTTGTATATCGTTATTCCACATTTTACAAAGTTTCGATTCGAGAAGCTGGTCTTTCTCTAATGAAAGATCAAGGTTTTGAATCTATTATAAACAGTTTTGGGGTGAAAGAATGATAAACCCTAATGAACATTTAAATATTGAAGAAATCCTAAAAGATTTAGATCAATATGTTCCTAAAAGAAAAGGCTGGACTTGGAGAACTTTAGAAAACAATCTTGAAATGAATCACCATCATTACAGTGATGTTTCTACTCCTTTAACCCAATATGTTCCTCTTCCCGCTGCTAAATATTTTAATCAAATCGATCCACAACCCATTCAAGTAATCACAACTGAAATTGCATCTGGAAGATTTGAAGATGACATTAGAAGAATGAGAATGGCCGCATGGCATGGGGCAGACCACATTATGGTCATACGTACTGCTGGTCAATCCCATTTTGATGGGCTCATTGAGGGTACCCCTCAAGGAGTTGGTGGAGTTCCTATTTCCAGAAAACAAATAAGGGCTCAACGAAAAGCACTTGATTTAATTGAAGACGAAGTCGGAAGACCTATTAATTTTCATTCCTATGTATCGGGAGTTGCCGGACCAGATATCGCAGTAATGTTCGCTGAAGAAGGCGTGAATGGAGCTCATCAAGATCCACAATACAATGTATTATATCGAAACATTAACATGATTCGATCTTTTGTGGATGCTGCAGAATCTAAAAAAATTATGGCTTATGAAAATATCTTACAAATTGATGGAGCTCATAACGCAAATGCAACCGCTATGGAAGCATGGAAAATAATGCCTGAGCTTCTTGTTCAACACGCAATCAATAGTTTGTTTTCTGAAAAATCAGGTATGAATAATAACTACATTGCATTATCAACCGTACCTCCATCTGCTTCTCCTGAACCAGATTTGAAAATTAATTTACCTTACGCAGTTGCCCTTAGAGATTTTTTTAGCCGATATAAATTTCGAGCTCAAATGAACACAAAATATATGGAATCATCTACTCGGGACGCTACAGTAACTCATGTATTAAATATGATGATTTCTAAGTTGACTTCAGCTGACATTCAATCCACTATTACTCCTGATGAAGGAAGAAATGTTCCTTGGCATATGTACAATGTTGAAGCTTGTGATACTGCAAAACAAGCATTAATTGGAATGGATGGTTTGCTGGAATTAGTAGAAGTTAAAAAAGATGGTTTCATGAAAGAAAAAGTAAGAGAAATTAAAGAACGAGCTATCCTTTTCTTTGAAGAACTCCTTGAAGTTGGCGGATATTTTGCTTCTGTTGAAAAAGGCTTTTTTATTGACTCGGGAAATTATCCTGAACGAAACGGAGATGGCATCTCAAGAAAAATTAATGGTGGTATCAGTTCCAATTCAGTTTTTGAACGAGATTTAGATTATTTTGCACCTGTTCCAGCTCATTTTGGATACAACAATGTGAAGCAATATGGATTAAAAGAATCCGATAACCCTTCTATCTTAATTGGTGGATCTACTTTTGAAGATCGTTCTAAAATTCAATATATCGACGAACTTGACTCTGAAGATAATGTATATCTTCGTATGAAAGAAAACGAGAAATACCGTAATTCTTCTCTTATAAAACCTGAAGTACAATGGTTAGCCGATGGCGTAATTGTGGTTGATTTAACTTTACCTACATCTGTTATTTATGCGGAAGCTGCAGCCATTGAAATAGGCAAAAAAATGAATTTAAAAAACATAGAAGTAATCCATAAAGAAGTTCTTCATCCCATTGAAGGAACAAGAATTCAAATAAAAGGAAAAATTGATTTTGATATCGATTTGTCCACACTTGAACTAGCAAAAATTCCAGATCTTTTAAGTGATACTGAAATAAGAGAATATCTTGAATCTCATCCAATGACCATCGTTGCTGGAACCGTTGGAGAAGATGAACACTCAGTTGGATTAAGAGAGATTATTGACATCAAACACGGTGGAATTGAAAAATATGGATTTACATGTGAGTACTTAGGAACTTCTGTCCCTATTTCAAAATTAGTTGATGCTGCAATCGAATTAAATGCAGATGCCATACTTATGTCTACTATCATTTCTCATGATGAAATTCACTATAAAAACATGAAAAAAACGCATGAATACGCCATAGAAAAAGGCATAAGAAATAAACTTATTCTTCTAGCTGGAGGAACTCAAGTTACTCCAGAACTTGCAAGGATTCAAGGAGTAGACGAAGGCTTTGGTCGAGGAACAAAAGGCAAAGATGTTGCTTCTTTTCTCGTAAAAAAACACAAGGAATTACATAAAAATGAAAATTGATGTCCTTGTCGCAGAAATTGGATCAACGACGACAATTGTAAGTGCATTTGATCATATTTCTTCTAATAATCCTATATTTCTTGGACAAGGCTTTGCTCCTACAACAGTAAAACAAGGTGACGTCACCATCGGGTTACATCAAGCAATAGATGATTTAAAACACTCTATGAACGTTGACGATTTAGAAGCAATCGAATCGTTTGCGTGTTCAAGTGCTGCTGGCGGTTTGAAAATGAGCGTTCATGGATTAGTATATGATATGACTGTAAAAGCCGCAAAAGAAGCCTGTTTAGGAGCTGGGGCTAATCTGAAATTGATTACTGCCGGCTTAATAGATGTATATCAATTAGCTCTTATTAGAGACTTGAAATTAAATATTATTATGATTGCAGGCGGAGTAGATTATGGTGAAAGCGATACTGCCTTAGAAAACGCAAAAAAAATAGCTAGTCTTCATCTGAATATTCCAGTCATTTACGCAGGAAATATCCAAAATCACGATGCAATTAAAGCTGTTTTCAAAAAAGAAAATCAATTAGATTATTTAACCATATCTCAAAATGTCTACCCAAAAATAGATGTACTTCAAGTTGAGGAAGCAAGAAAAATTATTCAATCCGTTTTTGAAAAACATATTATAAACGCTCCTGGTATGGAAAAAGTAAGAGATACGATTAACCAAAATATTATTCCTACTCCTGGCGCTGTAATGGAAGCCTCCATTCTTTTACAAAAAGAAATAGGAGATTTAGTTACCATCGATATTGGAGGAGCGACTTCTGATATTCATTCTGTGACTTCAGGGCTTGAAGAAAATCAAAAAAAATTGATTTCTCCTGAACCTTTTGCCAAAAGAACGGTTGAAGGAGATTTAGGTGTCTACGTAAATAAAGACAATATTATTGAAATGATTGGAAGAAATGAATTAGCAAAAGAATTAAATTTAGATACTATTTCGCTTAACAAACTTCTTTCAAACTATCTTCCCATTCCCTCTTTTCAACAAATTCCCTTAGTACGTCGTTTGACATTAGAAGCTTTAAATAGAGCTATCGAAAGACATGCAGGGCACTACATCCATTTATATGGTGCAAGTGGGAAAACAACGCTAACAGAAGGCAAAGACTTAAGTGCCGTAAAAACCATTATTGGAACTGGCGGAGCTTTAACTAAAATAACTGGTGGTAAAACGATTATTTTTGATTCTTTAAATAAAAAATCTGATCTATTATTAAAACCAAACAAAGAAACTACTATTTTACTGGACACGCTTTACATAATGGGCGCTTGCGGAGTGTTAGCAAAAAAATATCCCGAAGCTGCACGGATTCTTTTATTAAATAGTCTTAAATAAGAGGTGATTAGATGTATCCAAGAATTATAATCAATTTATCAAAACTAAGCCATAACGCTAGTGAAATAAATAAACTTTGTCAAGAAAACAATATTTCTTGCATGGCAGTTGTAAAAGCTTTTGCTGGTAATCTTGAAATTGTATCATCCCTACTCAGTCAAGGTTTTTCCTATCTTGCTGACTCTAGAATTCAAAACTTACAAAAATTTCAACATTTGCCAATTCAAAAAGTATTATTAAGACTTCCAATGAACGACAATATCAGTAAAGTGATAAAATACGCCGATATTTCTTTAAATTCAGAACTTAAAATTATCCAAAAATTAAATACCGAAGCCGCAAAACAAAAGAAAATACATCAAATTATTTTAATGTTTGATCTTGGAGATTTAAGAGAAGGAATTTTCTATTTGGATTCCTATTTACCAATTGTCGAAAAAATTCTTACACTAGAAAATATAAAATTATTGGGAATTGGGACAAACTTGACTTGCTATGGCGGCATTCTTCCTAAACAAGAAAACCTAAAAGAACTCGTTATCATAAAAGAAAACATTGAATCCACTTTTCATATTCATTTAGACTTGATTTCAGGTGGAAATTCTTCCATTGTATACCTATTTAATCAAAATCAGATTCCTAAAGAAATCAATAACGTAAGAATTGGAGAAGCTTTTCTAATGGGCAGGGAAACTGCTTATGGAAATAGAATTCCAAATTTTTACTACGATGTATTTCAACTAGAAGCCAAAATAATTGAATGCAAAGTTAAACCTAGTTTTCCTATCGGTGAAATTGGATTAAATTCATTTGGTGAAGTTCCTCAAATTGAAGATAAGGGATTGATGAAACGTGCTTTACTAGCCATTGGAAAACAAGATGTTATCCTTTCAAATTTGTTTCCACAAGATAAAGGAATCCAAATTGTTGGAGGTAGCAGTGATCACTTAATTTTGGATGTAACAGGAACATCTTATAAAGTTGGAGATATTATTCTATTTGATATTAATTATCCAAGTCTTGTCCATTTAATGAACTCATCTTACGTAAAAAAAGTCATTATAAAATAAAAAAACTGTCACTTTTGTGACAGTTCTACACTTTTGCTTTTATTTGATTTCGAATATGAATAACGGTATTAATTTTCTTTACTTCAAACTCTTCCATTTTTTCAAAGAAAGCCAGTGGTTTTAGATTATCTCCATAATTTCTAGGATGAAATCCAGGGAACTTTTTTTGGAGCAATTGAGCAATTAAGCTCCAATATGCCCATCCATCATCTTCCATATTATCAATAATGATATTCTTTAATTCTTGCTTTATACGATTAAGTGGTGTAATGGAACTTTCTAATTTATTTAAGATTGGTTTTGAAACTGGTTTTTTGACTGGTTTGATTCCTTCTTCTTTCTTTTCTTCGATAACTGCTGGCTTGTTAGAAGCTAACATTTTATCAAGATATGCAAACGTTTCGCAGGAGTTGACAAGTGAAATTGGTGTTTTACTTTCACCCATTCCAAATACAAACATGTTGTCTTCTCGAAGTCTAGTAACTAATTTTGTAAAATCACTATCACTTGAAACGATGCAAAAACAATTTACTTTTCCTGTATACAATATATCCATCGCATCAATTATTAACGTAAAATCAGATGCGTTTTTCCCAGCAGTATATGCATATTGTTGCACAGGAGTTAATCCAAATTCACTTATTCTTACTTTCCATGGATTTAATTGCGGAGTAGTCCAATCTCCATAAACTCTCCTGTAATTAATTTTTCCGTATTTATTTGCTTCATCTACTATAATTTCTATATAAGCAGGAGAAATATTTTCAGCATCAATCAGTAATGCAATACTTTTGTTTTCAATATCCATAGAAACACCTCTTTTGACCTTATTATAACATTCACACTAATAAATGAGAAGTTGTAATTCAAAATAATATATTTTTCTTAAATTCGCTGTATGACAATAAAATTTTCAAAAAGGAGCTAAAAATGATTTATCACAAAAAATTACAAGAATGGGTAAATGAAATTAAGGATCTGTGTACACCCGTCAAAGTTGTTTGGTGGAATGGAACCAAAGCAGAGTACGATTCTTTGCTTGAAGAAATGGCATTTCTTGGAAAAGCCATACGTTTAAATCAACAAAAGCGACCTGGGTGTTATTTGTTTCGAAGCGATCCTTCAGATGTAGCTAGAGTTGAAAATAGAACCTTTATTTCAACAATGCTTGAAAGAGATGCTGGCCCCACAAATAATTGGGTTTCTCCTTTGGTTTTAAAGCCAAAAATGTTGAAACTTTTTGATGGTTCTATGAAGGGTAGAACCATGTACGTTATTCCTTTTTCAATGGGTCCAATCGGTTCTAAATTTTCTAAAATCGGTGTTGAAATATCCGATAGTCCCTATGTCACCGTCAACATGCACATTATGACAAGAACAGGAATAAACGTACTTGAAGTTTTGGGAGAAGACGGAGAATTTGTTAAGTGTCTTCATTCAGTTGGATATCCTTTAAACAAAGGTCAAGTTGATTTACCATGGCCATCTGCTCCTATTGAAAACAAATATATTTCTCATTTCCCAGAAGACAACATGATTTGGGCATACGGTTCAGGCTATGGTGGAAATGCATTATTAGGAAAAAAATGTTTTGCATTAAGAATTGCTAGTCATCAAGCAAGAAACGAAGGCTGGCTTGCTGAACATATGTTGATTTTAAAATTAACGTCTCCACAAAACGAAATCAAATATATTACAGGTGCTTTTCCAAGCGCTTGTGGAAAAACAAATTTAGCGATGATTTTGCCTTCGATTCCTGGATGGAAAGCAGAGACACTAGGCGACGACATTGCTTGGTTACGCTTCCAAGAAGATGGTTATTTACATGCCATTAATCCAGAAGCGGGATTTTTCGGGGTCGCACACGGCACTTCTTACAAAACAAATCCCAATGCCATGAAAACCATTCTAACCGATACTATATTTACCAATGTTGCTTTGACAGATGATGGAGACATTTGGTGGGAAGGAATGACAAAAGAGATCCCATCGCATTTAATTGATTGGGAGGGAAATGACTGGTACAGAGGTTCAGGCAAGAAAGCCGCACATGCCAATTCAAGATTTACAGCACCCATCAAAAACTGCCCTGTCGTCGCTTCAAACTGGGAAGACCCATTAGGTGTTCCAATTAGTGCTATATTATTTGGTGGAAGACGTCCTTCTACTATTCCTTTAATTCATGAAAGTTTTGATTTTAACCACGGAGTATTTTTAGGTTCTATCATGGGTTCAGAAATCACTGCCGCAACCATTTCTGATAACATTGGAAAAGTAAGAAGAGATCCTTTCGCAATGCTTCCATTTATCGGTTATAATATTTCCGATTACGTCAATCATTGGTTAGATATGGGTAAAAAATCAACGAAAGAAAAATTACCTAAAATATTCTATATCAACTGGTTTAGAAAAAATAAACAAGGTGAATATTTGTGGCCAGGCTTTGGTGATAATATTAGAGTTTTAAAATGGGTTTTCGAAAGAACAAACAATAAGGATAATGTGATAATCTCTAGAATTGGCTATTTACCGAAACTTAATGATTTAGATTTAGAGGGATTAGATATCTCACAAGATAAACTTGATGAACTGTTTTCAATTAAAGAAAGTGAATGGATTGATGAAATTAAATCCATAGAAGATTTTTATAAATTATATGGAAATGATCTTCCAAAAGAACTAAGATTGCAACTAGATGCACTGGAAGAAAGAATGTCAATTTCTAAAAAAAATACCGCATAAATTATGCGGTTTTTTTATTCTTTTACTTGAAATAATACAGGCTTTTTTAATAAATATAATTCAATATTTTGTAGAATAAGATTAGTAATTCGAGTGCGCATATATGGACTTGAAGATGCGTTATGAGGAGTAATAAATGTGTTATCAAGTGTCCACAAAGGATGGCTTTTTGGTAAAGGTTCTGGTATTGTTACATCTAATCCTGCTCCTCTAATTTTTTTGTTAATAAGTACTTCTGTTAAGGCATCTTGATCCACTATTTTTCCTCTTGCAACATTTATTAACAAAGCATTTTCCTTCATCAAGGATAATGTTTTACTATTAATTAAATTGATTGTATTTTTGGTAAGAGGTAACGCAATGACAACGTAATCACTATTTTTTAAAACATATTCAAGCCCTGTTTCTCCTGAATATATTTCATCAAAGTATTGAACAAGTGCATCTTTTCTTCGATAACCAATTACCTTTGTTTCAAAGGATTTTAATCTTTTTGCTATTTCTTTACCAATTGAACCAGTTCCTAAAATTCCAACAACTGAGTTAGTTAATTCCGGTATATTTTTGATTGGATTCCATGATCCCGTTTTCATTTCTTCTAAAAAAAATGGAACTTTGCGATTAAGAACTAAAATTTTTGTGATGACATCTTCAGCAATTGATTTTGAAAAAATATCGCTTGCGTTTGTCACAATTACTTCTTTATTTTGTAATATTGAAAAATCAAAATTATCGTATCCGGCCATTAACAATTGAATCCATTTTAAATTTTTGTATCTATTAATATCTTCTTTTATAAAGAAATCTGGCATGACAATTAACACTTCAGATTCAAAGCTATTTTCGGTTTCGCTTGAAATTTGAATTTGAGGAAATCTATTTACGATAAATTCATAATTATCTTTTCCAATGATTCTAGGATCTATGTATATCTTCATCGCACTCTTTCCTTTCTGAAATATTACTTTTTCATTATATCATTTCTTAGCATAAATAGAATAGAAAATAATTAATTATACCCTATTTTTATAGTCATTACTTAATATTTTTTAGTGATATTTGCACTTGTTTTTTTAGATTGATTTTTGATGCATTTCGCTTTCATTATCTAAGGTCATTATGTTATAATAAAGCATTATCTATGGTTTGATGATTTGGGTTTCTTTAATTTGGTTATTTATTAATAAATATATAAATAAAAATGAAAAATTAGGAGGAATTTATGAAGTATGTAGCTACATTTATCGTGTTATTTGTCATTTATTTATTCTTGGCAGGCTTTACAATTAGTGAAGTCATACTGGGGAGTATTGTGAGTGCAACTTTAACTTTGATTTTGGTCAAATTTGTTAATTACAAAATTGATATTTATTTTCCAATCAAATTATTAAAGTTTATATTTATCTATCTCCCTGTTTTTGTTTGGAAACTTATACTGGCTAATTTTGACATTGCAAGAAGAGTACTAAGTCCCAAAATACCTTTAAATCCTGGAATTGTTCGAATTAAAACGGATTTAAAAGGCGATTTCGGCAAGCTCACTCTAGCAAATTCAATCACTTTAACGCCCGGAACCTTATCAATTGATATTGATGAAGACTACTTATATGTCCACACTGTAGATGTAAAAGGAAAAAGCGAAGAAGAAAACAGAAATCAAATAAGTCAACCTTTCGAAAAAATATTAGGAGGGATCTTCAAATGATAGACATCATCGTTTTTTCTTTATTAGGAATAGGTTTGTTATTTACTGTAATCCGGTTCATAAAGGGTCCAACACTAAGCGATAAAGTCGTTTCTTTGGATACATTTAACATGATTATTATTGGGGTAATTGCTATGTTAGCTCTTGTCTTTAAAGATAATCTGTATTTAGATGTCGTAATTATTTATTCTATTTTGTCATTCTTAGAAACAGTCGTGTTCGCAAGATACGTGGAGGGTAAAAATAATGGAAATAATTAGTTATATTTTCTTAGTAATTGGTGGAATCTTCTTCTTTCTTGGAGGACTAGGAATTTTAAGAATGCCTGATACGTTCAATCGAATTCAAGCTGGTACAAAAGCAACGACATTAGGTTCGTTTTCCATTTTAATCGGAGTTGCATTTGCAAACCCATCTTGGACATTTAAAATAATTATTATTATCGTGTTTATTGCCATTTCAAATCCAATTGGATCTAGTGCAATTGTAAAGGCAACCTATAAAGCCAAAAATATTCCAACTAATTTAGTTCAAGATGATTTAGCAAATAGGGGTGATGTAAATGATACTAATTGATTATGTGATGCTCGCTTTATCCATTTTGTTAGTGTTGATTGCCTTCTTAGCAATCAACACTAAAAAACTGATCAAAAGCGTTATTTTTCTTTCAGCATTAAGCATGTTAAGTGTTGTAGCTTTTGTTATTCTAAAAGCTCCTGATGTCGGTTTGACAGAAGCTGTTATCGGATCTGGATTAGTTACAAGTTTATTTATATTTACTTTACTTTCAACTAAGAAGGAGGAAACGAAATGAAAAATTTCTTAGCTCTCCTACTTACAATTGGTCTTGGAGTATTAATCATTTTATCTTTAAGCAATAATGATTACTTTCCTAAGTTCGGTGAAGTAGATTTAAATGATCGAGTTTCAAGCGAATACATCGTAAAAGGTTCTTCAGAAGATATTATCTTTGGCGAAACTGTAGACCCTGAAAGTGGTCCTGCAAATATCGTTACTTCCATCGTAGCTGATTATCGTAGTTTTGATACGCTAGGCGAAGTAACCGTCTTGTTTATAAGCGCTTTAGGCGTAGCCTTATTACTTGGAAGTGGCTCCAAACAAAAACGACTTGAACTCCATTTCAAACCCAACTTTATGTTGCGAGTGGGTTCAAGAGCTTTATTTGCAATTATATTAATGACTGGAGTATATATTACTCTTCATGGTCATTTAACTCCTGGTGGAGGATTCCCTGGAGGAGCAATGATTGCAAGTTCCATGCTTTTATTGTATTTAGCGGATGACCAATTTAGAGCAAAAATCAGAGGATTTAAAATTCTTGAAAGTGTTGCGGGAAGTTTATATGTCGTTTTAGGATTATTAGGCCTATTACTAGCAACTTATTTCTTAGAAAACTTCTTACCAAATGGTACGGTTGGTGAACTACTTAGTTCCGGAATCATTCCAATTGTTTATGTTTTAATTGGATTAAAAGTTGGAAGCGAAATTTCTGGAGTTATCGATAATTTTCTTACAGAGGAGGAAGTATTATGATACAATACGCTGCTATTTTATTAATCGTTTTAGGTCTTTATGGATTATTAACAAATCGTAACGTTATTAAAATAATCATTTCTCTTAATGTTTTAGAAATTGGATTAAATATTTTTATTATCAGTATTGGTTTTGTTTACGATGGAGTTGCTCCAATTATTACAAGTACACATGGCTCTAGTGCATTAATCTATGTAGATCCACTTCCTCAAGCTTTAGTGTTAACTGCTATCGTGATTGGCGTTGGAACAACCGCTTTAGGTCTTGCAATTGCCAAAAATATTCATTCAAAATATCATACATTTAATATAGATGAAGTGGAGGAATCCTAATGAGTGCAATTCTTTTAATCGCTATTCCTTTATTAGCGGCTTTCCTTTCGATTTTATCTAAAAAACTTGCTCCCTTCATTTTAATCGTTGTTTCAGTAGTAAATGTTATTCTTTTATTCCTTGTACCTGAAGGAATCGTTATCATTGGAGGATTTAGCTTTCCTTATGGTATAAATTTATTATTTGATACCTACTCAAAACTAGCTTTAATTCTTGTTAATACTTTATTTTTGATTGTAGTAGTATTAAACATTTCTGAATTTAAAAAATTCAGCACCGTCTTGCTTGTTTCTCTAGCTGGACTTAACGGATTGTTATTAACTGGAGATTTATTTAACTTATTTGTTTTTCTTGAAATAGCAGGAATCTCCGCTTACTTAATTACAACTTCAAATAAAAAACCACTAGCTACTTTTAATTATTTAGTAATTGGTGCAGTTGGAAGCAGTTTATATTTGTTTGGATTAATCATTTTATATAGTATGTTTGGAACGTTAAACTTAATGGATATGATAAATCAAATCCAAACAACAGACGTTGCTTATTCCAATCTAATTTTACCTTTCTTCTTAATGATTGTAGGCCTTGGTGTTGAAGCGAAAATATTGCCTTTTAACGCATGGGTTAAAGGAATATTAAAACACTCTAATACTTTAAGTGGTCCAATGATTGCTAGCGTTTATGCAGCAACTATGACTCTTGTATTTGGCAGACTTATCAATAATCTATTTATGTTAGAAGGTAAATTACTCACTGTAGTTGTTGTAATTTTAGTCGCTGGTATCTTTATAGGAGAAGCAATGGCTTATTCTTCTTCGAAAGCAAGAGAGATTTTATTGTTCAGTAGTATCTCGCAAGCAAGTATTGCAATTTTGCTGTTTGTAAATGGAATCGTTCTTTGGGCGGTTTATTTGATTATTGCAAATGCTTTAAGCAAGGCTGTTTTATTTCTTGTAATTAATAAAGCCACAAAAGAGACAAATGATGATGATGTAAATGCTTTACAAGGATTATTTTCTAAAAATATCCTTGTAGGAATTGTCTTTACAATCGCTTCTCTTAGTGTTTTAGGCTTACCTTTATTTGTAGGCTTTATCATTAAATTGAATTTTTTAACTGAACTAGTAGTAGCTGATAAATTAATTATTGTTGCGATCATCTTAGTATCAAGCATCATTGAAGGTGTCTACTTTGTTAAACTACTTGTCAAATTGTGGTTTAAAGGTGACAATGAAATTAACGTAAATTATTCTCTTTCATATAAACTTGTATTTATCATTATTGCAAGTTTAATGATTGTTTTTGGAACTTATACTTCTCCTCTTCATTCTCTAGATAATGGTATTGATACGGTTCAAAGCGAAATAGAGGTGATTTATAATGGCTAGTATTGAATTCTTAATATTATTTTTAGTTATATCTAGTTTGGTGTCGTATTTTTTAACAAAAATTAATACGTTTGTTGGCTCAGTTCTAACGATTTTCGCTACGATGTTTGTTTTTATTTCTTTAGTAACTTATGGATTTGATTTATCACTTAGTACCAATGTAGCCTTGATCCCTGGACTTTCCTTTCAATTAACTTATTTAGGAATTTATTTTGCGATTATTATTGCCTTTGTGTATTTGATGGTGTCTTTCTTTCATCCTTATTTTATCGATAAATTCAAATACAAAGGTGCTTATAATTTTTTATTCTTATTTAGCTTAGCTGGCGTATTAGGAGTGTTTTTTGCAGATAACTTTTTAGAACTGTTCTTCTTCTTTGAGCTAATTGTATGGACAACGATGTTTTTAATTCCTATGGGAAAAAGCAAATCTGCAGCTGTGACTTATTATGGATTTAGTGCAGCTGGAAGTTTTGCTATGTTATTTGGAATTTTCATTATGTATACACAAGTCGGCTCCTTTAATATTGATGCAGGTCTTGCGAGTTTGAGCGGAACAAATGCAGTAATTGTTTTTGTTTCATTCTTGGTCGGAGCTTTTGCAAAACTAGGTGCTTTTCCTTTACACATATGGTTACCAATTGCACACGGAAACGCTCCACATCCTTTTTCTCCGGTATTGTCAGGTGCATTAGTTAAATTAGGAGCTTTTGTAGGAGTTCTTGCACTTGTGAGAATTTCACCTGCTTCTTCTATTATTTCTGCAATTCAGTTACCGGTTGCTCATTATATTATTGCATTACTTGGTAGTGTTTCAATTGTTTTTGGAACTTTAATGGCCATTAAAGAAGATGATGCAAAAAAATTGTTAGCTTATTCATCTATGAGCCATGGTGGTTACATATTAGTTGCTTTTAGTTTATTAGATTCTGTTGCTTTTGCTGGAGGCTTTTATCATATTTTAGCTCATGCGTTAGCTAGTGCTGGAGGCTTTATGGCTATTGCAGCTGTAGCAAGAAATACAGGTACAACTAAGATGAGTGAAATGGGTGGAATTATTCACAAAATGCCAATCACATACATCGTTTACTTAGTCGCAATTATTTCCATGGCTGGTATTCCTCCAATGGGTGGATTTATCAGTAAATGGTTAATTTTCCAAGCAGTGATTGATAAAGGATTAATTTTCGTTGCCATTGCGGTATTCTTCGGAAGTATTGGTTCTTTCCTTTATGTATTTAGGCCGCTTGCTGCTTTGTTCTTAGGACAAGAGTTACCAAGATACAAAGGCAAAGTAAAAGAAGCTCCCATTTTAATGCTAATTCCAATGGTGATTGTTACACTCTTAAATATTTATACCGGTGTTTTCCCAAATGGTATATTAAGTTTTATCAATAACATCATATCTGAATTAGGTTATGCACCTATTGTTCTTTCCGGATTTGAAATCGCTGGATACAACGGTGTTTTACAGCCGGCTCTTATCGCAGGAGTATTTGCTTTTGGAGTAGGAGTTGCCTTTATTATTTTTATTGTATTAAAAAAATCAAAAAAAGTTGGATTAATGGATACCTATACCGCTGGTAATTTTATCCATACGGAAGACTTACTACATTACAGTACTGATTTTTATGCTCCTTTAGAAAGATTGTATGAAAAATATACAACGAAAATGCAAGACTTTTATGATTCGCTTGCTAATAAAGTAAAGGAAATAGGAAGACTCGGCAAATATATTTTTATGTCGAAGTTTGTGGAAACAACCATTCTTTGGATTGTCGCAATTATCGTCTTCTTACTTTGGGGTGAACTATTATGATTGTACGTATATTAGTCGGATTTGGCATTGCCTTTTTTGGATTCGTTCTACAAACGAGTGTTGCTGGTGTTAACCGAAAAATAGTCGGTCGACTTCAAAAACGATATGGTCCAAGATGGTATCAAGAATTTTTAGATATCTTTAAATTGTTAAGCAAAAGAAGTGTTAGCCATGGCTGGATATTTGATTTTGGTGTCATTATGGCGTTAGGTGGAATCATAGGAACGGCAATGTTCATGCCACTTACCAATTCTATATCTGCTTTTGGTGCCTATGGATATGATAATTTCTTCATCTTCGTTTACCTTTTAGCTGTTGGTATGTTAGGTATGGCTATGAGCGCAAGCGGAAGTGGAAATCCATTTGCAAGTATTGGTGTTATGAGAGCTTTAACGACCATGTTAGCTTATGAAGTTCCTTTCATGATTATTGTATTAACCATCATAAAATTAACGGGAACAAGTTCTCTAACTCAAATTGGTTTATTTCAACAATTAGCTGAAAACAATTGGTTTATCATTGCACTGCCACTTGGTGGAATCGTAGCAATCTTAAGCCTAATGGGTATGCTAGGAAAAAAACCATTTGAGACTTACATAGCCCCGGCAGAAATTGCTTCTGGTCCAATGGTAGAGTATGGTGGAAAACAACTAGGAATGCTATTCATAATGCATGAAATAACTGTTTTCATTGAAGTCAGTTTATTTGTACATTTATTCTTAGGAGGAGCTTCTAATATCTTTGTATTCTTAATTAAATATTTCCTTGTATATACAACAGTTAACTTGATTTCTAATGTGAATGGACGTTTTAAAATTGATCAAGTCGTTAAATTTTTCTATAAATGGCCATTGTTAATGGCTATTACACAAGCAATTTTAGCTATTTATGTTGGGTGGGTGATTTAAATGAAAAGTACTAAATTTACACCAGCAAGAAGATTATCTAAAGAAGAAATCGACCGAAAATGGTGGGAAATTGGGGATTATTTCAGAAGAAATTCATTATGGATGTTAATGTATTGTACTGGTTGTTGCGCAATTGAACTTCCTCCCGCTATGACAAGCGCATACGATATGGAACGTCTTGGAATGGGCCCAATGGCAACTCCAAGACAAGCTGATATTTTGCTTGTTTCCGGATACTTATCTTTAAAAACATTAAGAAGACTTATTTATACTTACGAACAAATGAGTGAACCAAAATATGTAGTTGGTTTAGGAAGTTGTCCAATCAATGGAGGAATTTATCACGATTCACACGCCGTTATCAATCAATTAGATCAATACATTCCTGTTGATACTTATGTTGCAGGATGTATGCCTAATACAGAATCCGTCATGAATGGTTTTGTTGATTTGATGGAACAAATCAAAAACAAAACAGCAACTGGTTGGATTCGTTACAGAGATAATTATGCTTGGTACAAAAAGAATCAACTTGATTCATTGGGGGAGGTAGAAGTTCATGACGAATTCCATGAGTAATGTTGAATATCTACAAGACCTTGTTTCAAAAAACTTTCATATTATAACTCAAGAAGTAATTAGTCCTTATCAAGTAAGTTTTGTAGTTGAAAGAAATGAAGTACATCTATTATTATCAGCTCTTAAAAGCGCTGGATGGATTCAAATGTCCTATTTAAGTGCTGTTGATTGGCCTGAAGAAAATAAATTTGAATTAGTATACATTTTAATGAATTGGGATAAAGCCGTTCATGTGCAAATTCGAACTAATATTGATAGAGAAAATCCAACAATGGATTCCATCATTCCCATTTTCCCCGGAGCCAAATATTATGAGCGTGAATGCCATGAATTCTTTGGAATTAAATTTCCTGGCAATCCAGATTACCATAAACAACTCATTTTAGAAATGTGGGACGATATTCCCCCTCTTCGAAAAGATTTTGACCCAAAAGCCTATAGTGACAGAAAATTTCCAAAAAGAGAGTACACAGAAAATTTTGTAGTAACAAATGGAGCTTTAAGCAAACAAGCAAAAAGACTTAGCCGTGAAGTTCGGGCAGAATCTTTAAAAGGAGGTAAAAAATAATGGAAAGTATGAAATTATTTTTGGGACCTCAACATCCTGGAATGCATGGAAATGCTTCTGTTCATTTGTACGTTGATGGAGATATTATCAAAAGATCCTATTTGCTTCCTGGAATGCTTCATCGAGGATTTGAAAAAGGAATGGAAAGACATACTTGGGTAAACAATATCAGTTTAATCCCTCGAGTCTGCGTCGTAGAACCAGACATTAACGAGATGGCTTTTGCCATGGGAACCGAAAAATTACTTGGTATTGAAGTCCCTGAAAGAGCTCATTGGATTCGAATGATTATGTTAGAGCTAGCAAGACTTAGTATTCATTTAATGAGTTATGGTGGACTTGGAGGTCCTTCAGGAAATTATACCTTGATGTATCATGCTCACGCCGACCGAAATTCAATCTTAGATATTTTCGAACAAATATCAGGTCATCGCGTTTATCATCAATATATTGTACCTGGTGGAGTGAGAAAAGATTTGCCTAAAGGCATTGAAAAAGATATTCATGCTTTTATTGATAGCCTTGAATCTAGATATGAAGAATATCGTGATTTAGGGATTGAAAATGCTTCAATTGTTCCTCGTATAAAAGATACAATTATGTTGCCTGAAAATGTTGTTTGGGAATTAGGCGTTACAGGAATTGGTATGCGTTCAGCAGTTGATAAACCTTATGATATCCGAAAAGTGATGCCTTATGCTCGATATGATCAAGTTGAATTTGAAGTTCCCACTTCTTCTTACAGCGATGCTAGAGCTCGAATTGATATCAAATTAAAAGAAATATTACAATCTATTTCCATTCTAAGACAATGTCTTAAAAAAATGCCAGAAGGCCCTGTAAGAGTTCCACTATCAAGAGGACAATCGATGCGTTGGACCGTTCCTAAAGGATATGTCTATAGTGTCGTTGAATCAAGTCGTGGAGAATTTGGATACTTTATGGTTTCCAATGGAGGAACGAATCCATACCGCGTGGGTGTAAGAGGAGCTAGCTACCCTCAAGGGTTGCTAGGAATCGAAAAATACATGCCAGGCACCAGGATTGATGATGCGGCTTTATGGGTAGACACCATGGGAGTTTGCTCCCCTGAGATTGATCGATAGGAGAATATTATGGAAAAGAAAAAATATCGGACAGTAAGTATTTTTAATTCAATGAGACATTTCAAATATCTCTTAAGAAAACCAGTAAGTCATTCCTTTAATGATATCTTCACAAAGAAAAATGCAAGTTATTTAAATGATAATGCCATCATAAAATCCAAATTAAGACTCGAATCCAATCCAAGAACTGCTCCTGATAATTTAAGAGGATTTCATACCAATGATTGGGAAAAATGTATTGGATGCGGAACTTGTGCTGAAATTTGTCCTACTGAAGCAATTACCATGGTCGAAAGATTAGATGTAAAAGAAGAATTAGGAAAGCATCAACAAAGGCCAGTTATAGATTATGGAAGATGTTGTTTTTGCGCTTTATGTGTTGATACTTGTACTACTGAATCATTAAAGATGAGCAAAGAATATATTTATGCTTCGACCGATCCTGATAAATTTATTTTGATGCCTGAAAAAACATGGCAAGGTGAATCAGTTGAACAAGGTTGGGTAAAAGATGAGGTAAGCGAATTATTAGACTTAAAAAGAATTCCTATGGAACACTTAGAAGCGACTACCAGAATTAACAGTTACATGGAAGTCGTAAAAGGTTTTTCAAAAGAAGCCGCAAAACAAGAGGCATCTCGTTGTGTTGAATGTGGCGTTTGTACAAGTAGTTGTCCTGTGCAAATGCATATACCTCAATACATAAAATCCATTTGGGAAGATGATATTGAAGGCGGATTAAGACAAATATACGAAACCAATCCACTACCAGGTGTATGTGGTAGAGTTTGTACTCATAACTGTGAAACAGCTTGCGCTATCGCTGTAAGAGGTGAAGCAATTGCTATTAGATGGTTAAAAAGATACATCATTGATTCTGCCCCAGAAGACATGTATGAATCCATAATATCAGAACCTGTTTCTGAAATTATAGATGCCAAAATTGCTGTTGTTGGATCTGGTCCTGCTGGGCTTGGTGCTGCTTATTATTTAAAAGCTTTAGGGTATACCGTAGATGTTTTTGAAGAAAAACCACTTGCGGGTGGCGTTATGAGATATGGCGCCCCTGCCTATCGTTTACCAGATGCTTCCGTTGATAAAGACATTAATTTTTTGAAAAGAATTGGTGTGAATATATTAACAAATACTAGAGTTGGAACAGACATTGCTTTAGAAGATTTAGAAAAAAAATATGATGCCGTTTTCTTAGGCACAGGATTCTTTAAAGCTAGAAACTTAACCATTCCAGGGGCAAATCATCCTGATGTGATTGGTGCAATGGATTTCTTACCAAGAGCTAGAGATTTTTCAAGAGGATCCATAAAAATTGAAGATATGAATATTTTAGAAAGTGCAGTAGTCATAGGCGGTGGTGATGTAGCATTTGACGTTGCTAGAAATTTAATTCGACTACAAATTTTAAAATTTGGAAAAGCAAACGTTACTTTAACTTCACTTGAATCAAGAGAAATTCTTCCTGCAAGTTTAGATGAATTTGAAGAAGGTCAAGCAGAAGGGCTTAAATTACTCCTAGGAAATGGACCTCAAGAAGTCGTTCTTGAAAATAACAAAGTAAAAGGGTTAAGAGTTTGGAAATGTGTAAGTGTATTTGATAATGAAGGTCGTTTTAATCCTCAATTTGATCAAAACACAGAACAAGTAATTGATGCATTACAAGTATATGTATCAATTGGACAAGCTCCAGATTATGAATATATTCCTGAAACAATCAAACAAAAAATCACAATGGTTAGAGGGAAAATTAAAACAAATGAATTTGGACAAGTTGAAGGTCTAGATTGGCTATTTGCTGGAGGAGACATCATGCGAGGTCCAGATATTATTAGTGGAGTTGCGGACGGTCACCGAGGTGCTCAAGGAATCGATGAATATTTGTACAAAAAAGCTAAGAAAAAGGAAACAAGTGAATATTTATCTGCTTTAAGAGTTGCAATCAAAGAAAACACTCCTAAATTGACTTTAAAACAAAGACCTAAAAATTAATTTACACTGAAAAGCCTTGTAGTGAATTTTATATAAACTACAAGGTTTTTATTTGTAAAAAAGTTTCAAAAAAGAAAAGATTATATTATTATTTTATTCAAAATATGATATAATATTTTACAACTTTGGAGGTTTTTTTATGAAGAAAAGATTATTTTTAACAATGATATTATTTTTATTTGGGTTTAGTGCATACGCTTGTGATATGCTTACTACTGCTTCTACGACCACTACTTTTTTAACTAGTTCAACCCCCGCTAGTACAACTACATCTCAAGTTAGTACAACTACATCTCAAACAACGTCTGCTTCTACAGAATCACCAATTATTCCTAGCAATTACTCCACATTACAAGATGAGATTGATGTTGTTGGAATTCCAGCAACTGGAAATGTAAAAGTATTAGTTTTTGTTGTAGAATTTAGTGATTATCCAAAAGAAGACACTGGCGTTTCGGTAGAAGACATTGAACTTGCCTTTAATGGATCTAGTTCCAATCTTGATTATGAATCTCTAAATAGTTATTACTTAAAAAGCTCTTTTAATCAATTAAATATTACTGCTGATGTGTTTGGTTATTATATGGCAGACTATCCTGCAAGTTACTATGCAGATGAATATGAAAAATTATATGCATGGGACTATGTACATGATGATTGGCTGTATGGAGAAGATGAAGTAACTTATCCAGATTCTGATTTAATTTATGAATTGCTATCTAATTATGCAGGTGATATTGATTATTCACAATATGACCAAAATAATGATTCTTATATTGATGGAATTTATGTAATCTATTCTACTCCTGTAAGCTATGAATCGGGTTCTGACTTATGGTGGGCTTATCAAGATATCTATATTTACGAAGGAGATACTTTTCAAAACAAAGAACCTTATTATTTTGCATGGGCAGGTACAGATTTCTTTTTAGAAGGAAATGAAAACCTTAATGCTAGAACCATTATACATGAAACAGGCCATATGTTAGGCCTTGATGATTACTACGATTATGATTCTTCTGATTATTATAATAGTGGTGGATTAGGCGGAGCTGACATGATGGATAATACCGTAGGAGATCACAATCCTTTCTCAAAAATACTTTTAGGTTGGATTACACCTCTTGTGGTCACCGAATCTATGACAGTCGATATCGCTCCATTTTTAGAAGATGGCGAAGTCATCTTGTTAATAGATGAATGGAATAATACTATTTTTGATGAATATTTACTTATAAGTTATTACACCCCCACTGGATTGAATGAATTAGACAAATATGACATTTTTTCTACTTCCGGAATTATTATTTATCATATCAGCGCTGAGATTGATCAAGGCTATGATGACTCCTCTTCCTATTATTCAATCTTTAATTATAATAATACCGATACTAATCACAAATTAATTGAAATCATTGAAGCGGACATGGATAACGACATTTTCACTGATGGTTATGCAGAAAATAGTGATTTGTATCAAGCCTCTTCTAGTTTTGTATCCTCATCTTATCCAAGCTTTGATTGGTACTCCACATTAGAGTTATTTAATTTTACGATTCATATCAATTCAATAGGAAATACCATAGCAAGCATTTCTATTGATTTTGATTCAGGTAATTAATCTTTTTATCTTATCTTAAGTAAAAAAAAGATAATGAACTTTAACTTCATTATCTTTTTTTATGTTTTATATCTAATTTCCTATTTTCTCATTCGTAACAAGCTTTAATTGTTTCCATAATAGAATTTATTACATCGTTTTCTTCTTTGAAATGTAATTCATCATAACCTAATTCCTTTTTGTATTGCATAGGATTACAATAGAATTTTTTATTTTGTATTTGAAGCATCAACTTAAAGTGGTTTAATCCACTTTCTTTTCCTTGTAAGTATGACAATTTATCAATCTTTTTTGCACCAAATGCGGCAATAATGGGCGGTACACTTCTATATCGTTTTTTGGAACTTGAAGCCTCAATCATTAATGAGATTAATTCTTTAAAGGTTAGATTTTTATCTCCAATTAAATAAATTCCTCCATGATGTCCATTAAAAGCAGCTGCAACAACTGCTTTTGCTACATCTTTTACATCTATAACGGTAGTTCCTCCCCCCCAAGGGAAATAAATGGTTTTGTATTTTTCAAAATAAGAAAGGAAAAATTCACGCCAAAGTGGTTTTCGTGAAGGCATTGTTCCAAAAATGTATGGTAGTTCTAAAATCATAACATCAAATACATTTGGTTCACCCAAAGCAATGAGTTCTTGTTCTTGTTGTCTTCTTGCCATAATGTATGGATGATTTTTAGATAATTTTCCATGATATACTCTATCAAAGTGTGAAAAATAGGAATTCATGATAATACATCTTTTTATTTTAGCATCTTTTGCAGCTTGGCAAATTTTTTTGGCTTGAATCACTAGTTTTTCATGAAAAAAAGTGTATGCTGGTTTCATTGGAACAAATCTGTCATCTGGTCCTAATGCATAAACAAATGTATCATAGTCTTTTTTTGAAAATAATTTTACTAAGTCTTCCCTACTCATTTCAAACATATTTCCAAAATTTAGTCCTATTGATTTTGGAAACCAGCCTTCTAAATCAATTTCATTAGGAAGTGCAATCGTATCAACCAATATATTTCTTTCTAAAAATTGAAGGCAAGAGTAATATCCTAAAAACCCAGTTCCTCCTGCAACAAATACTTTTTTAACATTGTGTTCCATTTATATCTCCTTTAAAATAGTCATTCTTAAAGATGGATTACTATTGCAATAAAAATTATTATCGCCAATCCTCTATGAATATATAACCAAATTTTCTTTTTAGGTTTCGTAAATGCACCAAATGATCCAAGAATTGCCTCTAAAAACATACACGATGCCGCAATCAGCCCTGTAACGCTTATCCCTTTATCTATAAATTGAATCACAAAATGAGTCAAAACCAATAAAATGGTAATTAAGCCAAATAATCGATGATTCTTGAAAATGAATTTCATCATTTCAATATATATTTTGTAAAATTTAGGAGCTTTCCTCAAAGTCTTTCCAAATTTTTTCGTAATAAATTTTAAAACATAGTTTAGAACAGTAAGTAAATAAAAAAAGATAATCAAACCACCAGTAAATTCTCCTAATTCTTCAAACATTGTTTCAACTCATTTCTTAATTTTTTTTGAATTTCAATTCTATTATACTCTAAATATTTAATCAACCCAATAAATCAGATTAAAAAGAATGAATTTACTATAATACATTATTTTTACCTGATATGATATAATATACTTAAAAATAAATTTATGTGAGGTATCTCTTTTGACCAGACGAAAAAAAATATTAGTTTTTTTTATTGTGATTCTTTCAATCTATGGGCTACTTGCGATTTTCCCGCGTCCTCAAAGCATTTCAGCTGTAAACCCATTAGTTATTTCTGAAGAATCAAAACCGCTCTTAATTGCTCATGGAGGAGGAAATAAAGAGTTTCCTGATAACACGCTTGAAGCCTTTTATAATGCTTATAGCATAGATTCATCAGTTATGATGGAAACTGACGTTTCTCTTACAAAAGATGGTGTTATTTTATTATCACATGATGTTAGCCTTGACCGAAAAACCAATTTAGTCAACGCCTTAATTATTGAAACAAATTATTCAGACTTAATAGCCGATGAAGTTGATTTTGGTTATAGCAACTCCGTTACAGGCGGTATAAATGTATCAGAAGAATTCACAAAATATACAAATTACCTAGAATCCGAAGTAACTCCTTTGGATATTAATTATCCTGATGGAATTTTACCAAGACACGAATCGGTATTCCTTGCTACTACACTTGAAGAATTAATTACTTCTTTTCCAGATAATTTTATCAATGTTGAAATCAAGCAATCTGGAGAAACAGGACTATTAGCGCTTCAAAAGGTAATTGAATTAATGGAAGACCTCGATGAAGAGTACCACACTTTTTCTAGAATCGTACTTGCTTCTTTTCATAAAGAAGTTTATGAAGAGTTAGAAAACATTCAAAAAAATGATCACGACAATTTATTGTTTTCTCCAGCAACTAGTGGAGTAACTAAATATTTTGTTTTACATACATTAAGACTAGATGTTTTCTTCTTTGATAAAATTGCTGTTTTACAAGTTCCAACAGATGAGTACGGTTTAAATTTATCAACGAAAGCATTTATTGCTACAGCTCACAAACATAATATTGCTGTACATTATTGGACGATTGATGACCCCGAAGTAATGCGAATGTTAATTGAAAATGGGGCAGATGGCATTATGACAAATATTCCATCTTTGCTCCAATCGGTGTATGACGAATATACTTTTAGCACTCCTTAAAAAAGATATGCATTAAAATGAATACAAATGGTTGTTCAAACATTCTTTTAAAAGAATATGAACAACCATTTTTTTATGAAAAAATTATAATTTAATGATTAATTTATCGATTCGATTGATTACTTCTTTTGCAATCAAACTATGTCCCTTTACTGTTGGATGGATTCCATCATGTAACAAATCAAATTCATTATACTTTAATGCTTGTTCTGCTAAAAAACCATCTAAAGGAATATACTCATCTGCAAATTCTCTTGCAAGCATTCTTGTTACTTGAATCTCTTCATCTAAATCTTTTCGAAAACTTCTTTGAAAGTCATCCACGGTAAACATAAATGGTTCCATCATGATAATGAATGTTTTTGGAAGTTTTTCTTTAACTTGCTCTAACATTTTTCGATAATAATTTTCGTAATCGGTAATCGTCTCTCCTGTACCAAAAGCATACCGATGCCATACGTCATTAATTCCTATAAGAATGCACAAAATATCTGGAGTGAAATCCATTGTGTCTTTTTGCCATCTTGCAAAAAGATCACTTGTTTTATTTCCGCTTATTCCTCGATTTATAATGGTATGGTTTGGATAATTTTTTGAAATTTCATGAACGTATCCTTCACCATAATCATCATGAATTCTTCGATTACAATCTGTGACACTATCTCCTTGAAATAGAATAACTAAGTTCTTCATGTAATAGATATCTCCTTATGCATTGTAGCGTTTGTCTTTTAAATCATTTAAAAAATTATTAAGAAAAAATTTCATTAAGCAATCTTCCAACAAATAAGTACCAGCTAAATATGATTATAGCAATTGGAATAATCATAGTCAAAAAATACCAGCTATTTTTTTCTTTTTTGATCAATTTAATTGACAGAATAAAACAAATAAGTGCAAAAATATGATTGATAACAAACGTGAAAAGTTCCAGATCTTTTAACAAGACTGAAGTAAAAGAAATAATCTCAAATTCATTTAGTGTATTCGCAATTGTGACAAGTAAAAATACAAAAGACATACCGCATAACCAAATAACTGTTTTTTTCATTAGATTCTCCTTAAGCATTAAAATTAAAATAATCTAATCAAATGCCAGACTACTTAAATCTTATTATACCAAATCTCATTAAATATCCAATGTAGAATCAAAAAATTTCTTTTATCTTTGCTTAAACACTTCTATTTCGTCAATCCTAATCCAATAAGGGTTGTATCCTAGATCCTCATTTTTTGAAGATGTAAAAAAGAGATAAATTCCATCTTCTGAGATACTCGCACTTGAATCTTCTGAACTAGTATTAATTTGATCGCCTAAATTTTCAGGAGTAGAAAAATCGCCTGATTCCTCTTTAAAACTAATATACAAATCATGTTGTCCAAATCCTGAACTTCGAACAGAATCAAAAATGAGATAACTTTCATCTGGAGAAATGAAAGGCCACCACTTCCAGATTGTTCTGTATTTAATACTGAAAGTTCTTCTATTTCTTGATATGCTCCATTTGAATATACGCAACGATATATTTTTGAGCTTTCAGTGCCATCAACATTCCACAATGAAAAATAGATGTTTTTATTATCTGCCATTGAAAAATTCCAACCAAGTGCTTTGCCTTCTGGAAGATTTAAATCAAGTGCAATAGGATTTCCCCATTCTGAATTCACAAAGGTTACTTGATAAATTGTAAAATCTAATCCATTCACATTCAAAAAATATAGTTTGTCGTCTACAAATACAGGACAATTGTACGCTCCTTCAATGCCATCTATTTCAAATTTTGTAGGTTCTAACCAAATGCCATTTACTTTTTTAGATGACCACATTTGAATTTCGCTTGATTCTCTAATATACTTAGTCCAAAACATTTCATTGCCTTCGGGTGAAAACACTGGTGTTCCATGCCAAAACCAGATATCGCTTGCTAAATATCCTTCTGGCTCAAATCGAATGCTTTCATTTGTTGGAGGGGTTTGATTTAGATAGTCGATTTGTATTACTTCAGTTAAAAGAGTAGTTGTTTGAAGATTACAACCACTAAGAAATAAAAGACTTAATAAAAAATATAAAATAATCATTCCTTTTTTTATCATTTGATGTGGTCCTTTCTTATTTTGTTATTATGAAATGAAATTATTTGCCAAATTTCTTATAAATTAAATTATGAATTAGATTGAAAGGCTTCAAGTTCATCAAGTCTTATCCAATAAGGATAATAATATACATCCTCTAACCTTTTAGCGGTAAAAAATAAATATACTCCATCTTCAGAAATACGTGCATAAGATTCTTCTTCGCTTGTATTTACTTTATTTCCAAGATTGATTGGCTCCATAAAATTTCCAAAATCATCTTTAAAACTAACATAGATGTCTTGGTGTCCAAACCCATCATATCGCCCAGAATCAAACAAGATATAACTTTCATCAAAAGCGATATAAGGAGAGCCGCTTCCAAAATCATCTCCATTAAGAATATCTATGGATTCGGGTGCGCTGTAAGTGCCGTCTTGATAGGTTGATACATATATTTTAATTGGCTCATCTCCTGCAAAGGATCCAAGCGTTAGAAAGACATTTTTATTATTCGAGACTGAAAATCTCCATTCTAATACTTTGTTATCCGGAATTGGAATATTTAGTGCTTCTGGATTCGACCAAATTCCATTTACTTTAATTACTTTAAAAATTCTATATGTACCTGCTAAAGACAAGTTCATGAAGTACATTTCATCTGCGTTGTTATTAAACACAGGAGAGTTTGTGTATCCATCAATTCCTTCAATTTCTAATTTAGATCCAGGTTCCCAAATTCCATCTATTTTTTTTGCATACCAAATTTCAACTTCATCAAGAGAAGAAAAAATTTTAGTCCAATACATTTCGTTTCCATTTGGAGAGAATACTGGTGAACCACTCCAAAACCACGTACGGTTTCCATTTTCTAAATCAAATCGAATGGCTTCATTGGTTGGAAGAATTTGATCTAAATAATCAAAATTTACTTCACTTGTTGATATGGTTGTAGTAGACGAAGTAATGTCTATTGAACTAGTATTGTTGTTACATCCAATTAATAATAAACTAATTAACATAAAACATAAAACTACTAAAGTCTCTTTTTTCATAAATCTATTCCTCTCTTATCGTAATGAACTACTAATCATGTATTAAATTTATCGAAGATATGAATATTGATCTATTAACCATTGATTCCATTCATCAATTAATTCTTGCCACGAAAGTGAAATTTCTTCTTCAATCGTATTTTGTTGTAAAAATACTTTTCTTAACGTCTCATCTCCATAAGTATTCTTAACATAATTAGCAATTGAAATCATTGCATATGGATTTGAAGCGCTTACCGAGTTCAACTCGTTAAGCACATAAAACACATCACAAAATGTTGGAAAATCTTCATTTTGAAAATCTCTTCCTAAATACTCAAGCAAAGCAGTTGTCTCGGCACTTTCATAATAACGCCTTGCATCCATTGTATTTTGAGAAGTAATTCTCTCAAAAGATGAATCAAGATTATAATAGATTGCAATGGATTCATATTGCCAATTATATTCATTAATAGGCGTAGTTAAGTAATGAAGATATTCATGTGATATCGGTATCGCTGAAGAACTATACGCTGTTTGATTTATTTCCGAATAGTAAGCAATGGAATTAGATTCACTTATGACTTTTGCTTCACTACAAAGAACGACACTAAAAAAATCGTTTGGCCTCATATAGTCACTAAAAATTTCATCCGATGCCTTCATATCAAGTTCTAAATTTACAATCACTTCAATTAATTTAAAATAATCTGAATGAAAATAATCTATTTGAGTAACATCCATTCTTACTTCAGTAAAATTGTTTAGCAAATAGTATTTTGCATGATCTGAAGAAATAATTAATGGTGTTTTATTCCCTCCATATGTAAATGAAATTGAAGTATCTCTTGCAGATACATTTGTTGTACTACCTATTGATTCTAACCAATTATTTATCATTTCACTTGCTTTAAGTCTATATAAGTCAGGTGATTCGTTTTGAAGATTAAGAACATCTACTACGTAGTTAACTTCTTCATTTTTCATTAGATAAGTCATTAATCTTATCGATATTGCTTTAATCATCGGAAGTACTTCTCCGACATATGCTTCTAAAAAACAAGGGTAAGTTAAATCAAAATAATCAAGATTTGAAGTCGCTTCTGTAAAATCAATTATATTTTTAGTAGAGACTACAGGGTTATCCGTTTCCCATTTCAGTTCTTTTGAGATAATATTGCTTATTCCATATAACATACCATAATTTGTAAAATCGCCAAAATATGCTTGTAAAGTAATCAAGATTTGTTTGTAAGTTAAGGTATCATCAATATCAAAAAACGCTTTAGAATTCTCGCTTTCTGTTCTTGAATTATACTCCTTTAGAACATAGAACATCGCAGATGGTATATTTTCAATGTACCCTTTTGCTTGAAGATAATTTAAAATATATTTTTGAGAATTGATAAATTTGTCTCTTAAAGTTAAGTCGATAGTCTCAGAGAAATAATATTTTACCGTATCTTCTTCATATAAATAGCTCATTACTTGTGAAAGACGTTCGTTCGCTTGTGGTTCACTTATTGAAACATGCGTAGGCAAATATGTATAAGTGTCTTGAGAAATCGATATTGGATAATCCGAATTGCATCCATATAAAAATACAAATAATATAATTAGTATTATTATGCTTATTTTCTTTGGTATGAAATAATTTTTTCTCATGAATGTTGATACCTCAACTTCACAAAGTCTACCCACGAGTCCCAAAAATCATCTTCTGAACATTCAAAGATAAATCTCAAACGTTCTGGGGTTTTTAATAAAGACAAAAGAGCTTTTTTTCCAAAACGACTCACTATATACTCTATCATTGAATACGTCAGTTCATACCCGTGTTGAATTCTAAATAAATCATCATCTGATGAAATTTGCATTACGGAGTAACGATTTAAATCATCTCCTAACTCAATTATTGATTTTTTAATTGCATCAAAAGACAACCAATTACTTTCAAACGCTGATATTCCTTGTAGTAGCCAAAAAGGAGCTCTAGGATTAATATAATAGATTAACAATTGTGTAAGCGCGTGAAAAGCTCCAAATTCAAGGTTTGAACCAGTAAAATTATCTTTTGGAGTTAAATGAACAATCTCCCAAAATTGACCAGCCGTTAACCAACTTGGACCATTCTCATACCCCAAAGCAGAATGTAATTCTTTTTGAGTTGAATAGATATATATAATTTGTTTGCGTTTTAATTGAATTGATAAATCTGTAGAAACTTTTTCATAGTATTCTTCCAAAGATAAAGCGAGTGGACGAATGTAATTTTGATTGTTGTACCCAGAAAATTGAAAATGTTGTGTTTCATAATGTATGGTGTTTCCATATATTCTTGAAAAAAAAGATTTCATTTCATCTCTTACATAAGTCATTTCTGTCACAAGAGGATAATATAAAAACGAATTTTTTACAGTTTCATAGCCGATTACTTTTTTTGAAACCAAACGCGAAAGAAACGTCTTTACTGTGGCACTACTCCAATTGTTTTGTTCTTTAAGAATTGAAATGATTTCTTTAGAACCTCTAGGTGATTTACTTAATAGAATTCGCATTACTGCCCATTCAGAATTTGTGATTTCATAATGTTTTTCCATAAATGTCCTCCATATTGTTTACAATTGTAAATGATATTCCTATTTTACCAAAGGAAATTGCGTTTGTCAATCTATAAATAGCAAGTAAAGATAAATATGATTGCAAGAAAAATCCCAATATGAATTAACCTTGTAGAAAGAAATTAAGTTTATTCTATTCTTTGATTAAACCAAATAAAAAAACCATAAAAATGTCATTTTTATGGTTTAAAATTTATTGCTTATCCTGTTATGGTTTATATTGTTCAACAATTCTAGTATACAAGCGGAGAGGATATTGCCCATCATGTGCTTCACCTGCCACCATGCGTGACATCTCAGATGGTTTTGTGATACGCACAATTCCTGTTTTTTTGATTAGATTAGCATAACCATCAAACTGACTTACAGTTGTTAAAATACTTGCTGTCTGAATATGATTCTTATGAGGTTTAATCGTTTGAATAAAATGTTCTTTAGGACACATCTTAATCCATACATTACGGTATAACATCGATAGTGTTAATTCACTGTCATCTGAAGTAATCACGCTGATACCATCTGTTTTCCATATTTTTTTGTTTGTATGTGATTGTTCTAATTTCTCATTATATAATACAATAGCATTTCTACTTCTAATTCCATAAGGAACTGGCTTATGTGTTTTATTTGCTTCGACAAATAATTTAAAAAATCTCGAAGCAAACTGATCAAGTTCAACTCTTGATGTTGTATCAACAAATATGCCTTGTGCTGAAGAACAAAGCATTTGATCTGTCATAGCAATATGATGTGCTAAACCTATCAAGTCTTCATCCGATGCATCAATTGATGCATAAGCAAAGGATAATTTGTGTCCCCATTCGATGATTTTTGCATTGATTGGCGCCATGCTTCTAACTGCCTTTACAGCTGCATCTCCTCCCCATACAATGATTGCATCAGCAATGTTTGCTAAGTCTTGCAATGTTTCTGTTTCTGTAGAAGGAACATCAAAAACATAAATATAGTCTTTTATTTTCGGCTCAATTTGAATCAATTCCGATAATAATGCTACGGATACACCTCTATCACCTGAAGGGAGTTTTAAAATATTAATGTTACCAGCTAGTAATCCTTCTATTACAGAATATGCAGGTAATGCATCTACATTTCCAGCAGCAATATGAAACAAAATTCCAAGAGGCTCAATCGAACGTATATTTTTTTCATTTAGTGATTCTAATTTAAAATTTATTGTACCTAATTCTAATTTGATTTTTTCAAGTAGAGCTTGTTCTTCAAACATCGGAATATGTTGTAAAAAATAGTCATATGGAATATCAAATTCTTGTAGCAAAGGAATGATTAAGTCATCAAAATCTTTATTCTTTACTTTTTGTGCCAATACATTACACGCTTTAATCACATCTATATTTTGGAGTGGTTCAACCGATGATAGCGTCTGATAACAATCTTCTCTTAAAGATTCAATGATTTTCTTTTGTTCTATATTTTCTAATATTTTTCCTTTATAGAGAATCATCTTATTCCTCCTTGCTCAAAAGTAATTCTTCTGCTCCTTGAGCACAAGTTACAACATCTTTTATACCTACTCGCCCAATGATTTCTAAAAAGGGAGAATGTTCACCACATTCGCATCCTTCGTCATGTAAAATTCCTAAGTCATCTGTCATGATAGATAACAAAGGGGTTCCTTCTGTCATTGGTGTCAACAAATTGATTAATCCTAATTTGCCATTTGGTAATGGTTCAAATGTATCTGGGTGTCTGATAATCACTCTTGCATATGCAGGCACATGAAAATGATGACTTCTACAATCTGTATACAAAATAGGATGTTCTACAGCTCCAAAGAATTCAAAGATATGTGCATCATCTATTCCAAGAGCATCATATACCATTTTGTAAAATTCCATTTTATCTACTTTTTCAGCATAGAATTGTTTCCAACCACCGCCGATAGTTACAATGGATCCTTTTGGCATTTGTAGTTTGATACCTTCATCATTCATTTCCTTTAGTAAAAAGTACGTATATGCAGGAAACCCTATCGTGCGTATTGGCGTTTTTTTCTTAGAAGCAAGAATTAATTGTTGTTTCATATAATCTAAATCTACTTTATATCCATCTTTTTTCCATCTTATCGCGTAAATTCGTTTTTTTGCAGGTGCAACAAAAGTAAATCCAAATGCAGTTTTCATTATTCCTGCATCACTGTGTTTTGTAGGTTCAAAACCAAAAATTAAATAGGTCACTGGTCTTAAAGACCATAACTTATGATATGAAAATATTTTTTTAATCATCAAAAATCCACGCCACAAGTCACTAAAACTTAATGCAATTTTACTTGACACTCCAGAAGATGTCCCAGAAGAAGTTGCTTTAATCGGCATTCTGCCTAAAGGTTTAGAATAGAGTTCATGATGTTTAAAATAGAGTGTAGGAAGAAACGGTATTTTTATAACATCTTCCATGGAAGATATCGTTATCGGATCAAAATGAGCTTCATCTAAAATACGTTTATAATCCATACAATGCGTATAATGATACATTGCATTTTCTCTCATCGCTTGAACAAATAACTGTTCCGATTTGGCTAAATCATAGGGTTTTTTCATTCTAAAAAGTTTTCTTACATATTTTCTTTTCATTACAACTCTCCTATTTAAATTAATTAGTATTCATATGAACGATTCATCATTTATCCAATTTTAATATCAATATCATACATGCACATAACACTTTATATGTTTTCTTAGCGACTTTCATTGTATGCATTTTATGAAAGATTTTTGCGTGTTACTTCACAACTTTTAAATTTATGAAGAAATGAAATCCTTTCCAAGTGTCAGAGAAAAGATCAACATTTTGTGAGTGCCTTGTTTGGAGAATATCAAAATCTTGCAGCAACATTTTTAGGTCTTCCGCATCTGGATAGAAATGAGGAATTCCATCTTCTGGTCCGTCCTCATGCTTGACAATAACATTGCGTTCAAGAACATCCCATCTATTTGGATAATATTCCAAAGTTTTGCTTGAACCGAACGTTACGAAAGACTTCACCACCTTTCCGAACCACACGGCGAATTTCTGAGAGGGCCTTAGTAACTCCTGCTCTGTTGGAATGGTAAATAGAGTGATACTCCATCAGGCAATCAAACGAATCATCTGGATAAGGCAAAGAAGTCATGTCAGCAACATCACATTGAATGTTCAAATTTTTATGTTTGGAATATTCAGACAACTCTTTCACGCTTTCAGAAGATAAATCAATCGCGGATACATCAAACCCGTTTTTTGCGAAAAGAACAGCGTGCCTACCTCTACCGCATCCCAAATCTAATAAACGAAGGAATCCTAATTCTTTCCATCGATGAAGCAAATAATACGAATCCTCACTAGGAACAAGCCAACGATTTGAACGATCTTTCGTCCAATCCCATGCATTATGAATGCCCAAAACAATCCCTCTCTAATTACTATTAAACCCAATAACTCATGAAAAATGTCTATGCGTGTTACGTTAATACTAAAATAACACGATAACTAAAATTAGTAAATACATTTAAGAATAAATGATTTTTCATTCTTTATTATCAACAAAGAATCATTAGATATTTCTTAAAACACCATTTAATCTATTTATCGTAATGTTTTAGTATAATTAGATAAAAATCTCTAATAAAAATTAAACATGCCATCGGATTCTCTCAAATTTGATCCGATGGCATGTTTTCTTAAATATATTATGTATTCCTAAAAACAAGAACAGGAAAGCAAGGTCATTTTAGAGAAAGAAGTGATACACTTTCCACGTGCGTGGAGTATATCTAATTGCTCGAAAATATGTCGGTTCGTGTACGTCGGAAACATATTTTTAGCCATTTTATGTTCCCTCATTCCAGACTTTTTCCAGTGTGGGAACATATTTTTCCCAATTAAAGGAAATATTTACAAACTAGTCATCCCAATCATCATCATCTTCATCGTCTTCTTGATTGAACCAATTAAACACATTATGAACTGCCTCGTGATACAACGAGAAGGATACTTTATTGGGGTCACTGTTTCTGTTCTTCAGTTTCAAGTATTCTTCTTTTAGTTTCTGCCAATGATTATTAACATCGATCCAGTCTCTCTTTTCATCAACGTTTCGACTCAACTTACGCTCTTCCCAAGTGTATGATGAATCAGCTTTATTGAACCGAACATACTTATAATAATGACTATCTTGATCCTCGGGATAATAGACTACAGCAAAATCACAACCATGCACGATTCTACTGTTTTTTTGGTCGACGACTTTGATGGAAAGTGCTGATGTTTTATTATTAGGATCGTTATATGGTGATTCTTTTATTGCTTCCTTCAAAGCATTCAGTATAGTGACTCTTGCAAATTCCGGCTTCCAAATTTTTCCTTCGCCTGGACCATTCAAAATTAGGTTGTAATCGAAATCGTATCCTTGATTACCCCCTTTAATTCTAGTGATTAAGTGTCTACCACCACTTCCGATAAGTTGATATTGGAATGTAAACTCATCTCTAACTAAATCTTGAACTCTATGAATGATTTCCTCTAGTATATTCCTAACCGGTTGATACTCATCCTTTTCAACAAATTCATACATAAATTTAATACCTCTTACCTCTCTGTTCATCTAGCTAATGCTAAATCGTAATAGAATATCACCGACGATAATATTTGTCAATAGCACAATTTAGATTTTTATCTTTTAAGTATTTTTGTAGCATCTGATAAATCGACATGTCTAGCTTTTTCTGTTTCGAATCGCGATTGTAGCCTTGATAGAACATCTATTTTAAACTCATCAAAACTTGTAAATTCTATTCCGGATAAAATGGATTTGATTACTGCCATTTCCCTCATCGGAATTACAAATTTTGTATTTCTTTGGTTTATATGAATAAAGATTTTTCTCAATGAAATCTTCACCCACTGATAATCTTCCTGCATCAATTTAATTAAATCACGATCACTATGAATAGGAAGAACACGATTGACTAAGTTGCCAACAATACTTGCTATATTATCACTTAGTTGTATCTGCAACGAATTGTCACTCGATATGAATTCAATATTCTTGTAATCCCAGTTCGCATTGATATATTCTTGGACAGTTTCAATCTTATCATGATGTATCCTTATCTGATTGTTTGTAAGTCGGGGATTATTGTTCTTAAGAACTAGTATCGTTTCACCTAGGGAAGTTAGATTGACAATGTTGTTTCTGTCTTTACCTTTGATCCAGTCGTTCGATACATTATCTTCTTTAAGTTCAATTATGTAGTTTTCAACAGAATCTCGAACACCTAGTATTGCACTTTTCCACTGTAATACTAGATATGATTCAAATGGAGAATTGATACATTCAGTGTAATTATAATTGATAACATACTTAACGAATTCATCAATAGATACAACATCATTACTCTTTGTTACTGAAACATATTTACCCAAAAAGTTATCATTGAGTTTTATTAGTAATTCGCAAAAATGAACGTATAAATCATATAGATCGCCACCGTAATCACAAACTCGATATATTAACCAGTTAATCATCTGAGTTACCAAAAAAAACTTTTTGTCATATACAGTTACATAAAGATTATCTCCGTGACAAAAATTTTTAATAAATTCGTCTCGAATTTCTGTATTGTCTTTTCTTAATAAATCATTGCCCTTCATTTCAAAAGAATTTGGGTTTTTCGTCTGCAAACTAGAATGCCAAGTTTTTTTAAATTCTTGATATAACTCTGTTGTCTTTGGGCTTTCGATATACCCAACCAGCACGAAATAGCGTTGGTCTCCATAGTTAAGTGTACTTCCATTAAAGCTAATCTCACCTGTATTACGCGATTCATCGAAATAGATGTCCATATTCTTTACCCTACTTAATAATTGATTGAAAATATATCGTTGACAAGATTTCTTCCATTCTTCTATATAATGCTTTAGTTCCAAATGAAGATGCAAATTGATTTACTGTAAATTTAAAAAATGCATAGAGAATTCCAACCAATAAAAACAACGTCATCATAAATTGAAATCTTTCAGATGATATAGTATTGTTTTCATTAAAAGAAAAAGCAGCAATTGAAATAATAATAGCAACCAAACTTAGAAAAACACCAGAACCGATTATGTTTCGTGGAAGCAGTGTTTGATAGTGTTTAATCGCTTCTAATACCTTAGGACGTGTATTAATGCTATTTTTCTTACATATTTCTGCGAGCATTTTTGCATCCCGAGATTTTCTTTCATCAATATACGATTGTACGTTGCTTTTTACTTCAAAATATTTTGCTTCATGGTTATTGAATTTTCTCACAATGAAAAAAATGTAAGTGTACTGCGAAGGTACGATTAAAAGAGCTAGTCCATAGCTATACCAGATACTACCTAAAATTGTTGATAAAAATATAGATAGTACAGTATAACTCACTGATAAAATTAAAATAAAGTTCAAATCTCTCTTGTACCATGAGTTTTTCTTGAACTCATTCTCAATTCTATAGTACATAATCTTACCCCCTAAAGTGGTTATTCCATTATCATTGCTTCAATGATTTTAGGAATAATCGTTCTTACTCCAAAGAATTCATTAATCTTATGATGTGTAAATCTAATTGCATCAATCTCTATTGCTTGATTTAAATACTCTGCATCATCACTTTCATTGTTTTTGCCGCTAGGTTTTAAGTAATTAGTAAATTCTTGATGCCAAATATCCAATGTCTCAGGTGATTCATATATCTTATTCTTTATGCAATATCCTTGATAGGCATGCCTTGTTTCGTGAAAAGCTGTCACAATCACTTCGATCCATGGTGATTTTACAACCCATTCTTCATTAAAGACTATCTCATCTGATTCAAATAAATACATCCCTGTTATTTCTTTATTTGATACATCTGAAGGATCAAAAAAACTTGTATATGGTAATGGTATATTTAAAATTTTAGCTACAATCCTTACACCATTAAGCGCTACTTCATAATTATTCATCTTAACCTCTTGAAAGTTATTATCAATTGTAGATACTAGATAATCAGTAATTAGTATTATTTTGCTGACCTACCTATTTATTTAGGCAAATCCACACAGTCATGCATTAATGTATACTTTCTTGCGTTTACAATATCTCCTCTATATGTTGTTGAAGTCCATCCATCTCTAACAAAAATTCCGACAAACTTATATCCATTTTCTCCTAAATTATTTTTGTACTTCAAGAATGTTATTCTTTTTTCTGGGAACCAATCCCCTGCTGATTCTTTTTTGTCAACTTCAAATTCGATAATTTCACGACCATCTAGCGATAATCTATTAATCCAACCACTAACAGCGCATTCAATATCGTTGATGAATATGTTACGTCGTGCAAACCATACAGAATAGTCTTTATTGAATTTATGTGGAATTAATACTTTTGTTGGTCCTTTTCCACCTTTACGACCATAGTCAAAAAGCTCATTCAACACTTGTGTTATTGTTGAAAAAGTTATGTTGTCAAAAACACTAAGTATCCCTTTATTTCGAACTATTGAAATAAACTCTTCATGCGTGTTCCAATGCAATGGCTGTACAAGTGTTTTAATCTTTTCATTTATTTTATTGACTGAGGCATTTATTTGATCATGAATATTGTTTATATCATTTTCTGATGTATAAATTACAATTTCATCATAATCTGTTCTGTTGTCATAAATCATAGCTGAAACAATCTCGTCTGACCTAATCAAATCAGCTTGTACAGAATTGTTATGCCCAGCTTCATATACTTCAATTCCCAAATTGATTTGTGGAAAAAACATGTCAATAAGATACCATCTTGAACCACACCTTACGTATTGCTGAGTTACTGGCATCAATTCCAAATTATTCGCTTTATTCCAAATTGCGTTTAGAACATAGTTTTCATCATCTTTACGTTTCGTCCTTGATAAAGTTTTAAACAAATATTCTTTTCTCTCCATAATTATCCCCATTTAGTGAAATTAAAAAAATGTGGCTGTCAGCATGTAAGCCGCATTTAACTAGAACCCATACACAATGTAATATCTAGCACCACAATGATTATTCAATATAAGCTTCAATATCTCCAAAACTCTTAACTTTTTCAAGCTTAACATCCGGAAAACTTGTGACAACTTTTATTTTAATCGTTTTTTTAGAGAAACTTTTTGAATCAGAAATTTTTACTTTCATGTCTCCAAAATGATCTACAAATTGAACTTTTAAATCAGGAAAACTATCAACAACTTTAAAAGTTACTTTTTGCCCTTTGAAAGTAAATAACTCACCCTTTGTCATTATTAATTCCTCCCATTGCTTTTTTTATATTATACATCTAAAATTAAAATAAAAAAAGCCATGTCCAGTAAATATGGAACATGGCAATTATTCATTTCTTTAATTGTTCTTGAATTATTTTCTCAGCTGCTGATAAAGTTGCTCTACCTTGCATCTTGTTACTGAAGGAAATGTAGTCATCAATGATTGCTTCAATCTTTGATTGATTAGTTTCTACGAACGTTACGGCTTTCTCTGTTGAACCCGTGAGATTGCTTACCCACTCGCTTAATCTAGATACGACAGCGAGTTTTTTGTCATCACCGACAAGAAAAGCTTCACCCTTTTCTTTTGCGAGCCTGTTCTTTTCTTCGACAATCATGATGAATTCTTTGATGGTTTTCTGGACACTTTCATCGAAGACGATATCCTTAGCTTTGCTTACCAAATCAGATACATTCTCTGCAGTGTTTTTT